>NZ_JBMDIS010000031.1:0-68236 GCF_057808775.1 Pseudomonas sp. FG86
GCGGCCCCATTACAGGCGATGTGTTTTTAACTGACACACCGCAGTGCCCTGGTTTTGGGGGCCGCTGCGCAGCCCAACGCGGGGCAAGCCCGCTCGCCACTATAAGGTGGACGTCCCAGATCACTGATCGCCGACGCTATATCGCAAAACACTCACGCAATATCAGGATTTCCTGATGGCTCTTTGCTATTTGTCACGCTAGAGTGCTTGAAAGAATAAAAGAAATCGTAGTTTCTTCGGCCGCGACTGAAGCCGTAGGACACTTCATAAATGTGGAGTGCACCATGAAAGTTCTAATCGCCGATGACTCATCCATGTCCCGCAAGTTGGTCTTGCGTGCCCTGCCAGAATCACTGACCGAAGATGTCCGCCAAGCCTGTAACGGCTCCGAGGTGATGGAGGCCTATCACGCGGGCTTGGTCGATTTGCTTTTTCTCGACCTCACCATGCCCGTCATGGACGGTTTCCAGACCCTGGAGGCGCTCAAGCGCGAAGACGCCAATGTGGTGGTCGTCGTGATCAGCGCAGACATCCAGCCCCGGGCCAGGCAACTCGTATTCAACCTGGGCGCTGCTGCCTTCGTGGCCAAGCCTGTTACGGCTGAAGCTCTACTCGAAGCTTTACACCTCATAGGAGTGCTTTGATGGAAACCTTGGCCGAGCTCACCGAAGACCAACGCGATGCCCTGCAGGAACTGATGAATATCGCCATGGGGCAGGCGGCCGAGCGACTGGCCCTGCTGACCAATACCATGGTCACGCTTTCGGTTCCTTTTATTCACCCGCTGATCCGGGAACAGAATAACCTGGCGATTCCGGAGCATCTGCGCCGAAGCTTCATGATCGTCACCCGCCAGTCTTTCCTCGGGGAGTTACGCGGAGAAGTGTTCGTGTGCTTTGGCTGCATGGGGGCAGATGAACTGGCCGAACTGCTGGGCTACAAGGGCGGCGGTCTGGACCAGCAGGACGAGCTGATGCTCGATGTCACCAACATTCTGACCGGCGCCTGCATCAGTGGCCTGGCAAAACAGGTGGCGACTCAAGTGAGCTATGACGCGCCATCCATTCTCGTCCACAGGGATCAGGAAGCGAACGCACTGGATGAGTTGAACCTGAATGAACACCTTGCGATGGTGTTGGAAATCCGCTTCGAGGTTGAGGCTCATCAATTCTCCTGCGACTTGCTGATCTGCATCACTGAACGTACAGCAGGCGTTGTCGTTCGGGCCATTGATCGTTTGCTGGACGAGCTTTGAAGGGACCTCTCATGACAGACAGCAAGGCAATCTCCCGGGAAACCCTTGAGTCGATGCTCACGGCCATCAACATGGGTGTGCTGCTCGTCGATAAGGACTGCAAAGTGCTGTTCTCGAACCACTTCATGTCCATCAACAGCGGCCGCAGCGCCGAAGAACTTGTTGGCCGTACGCTGTTCGAAGCCTTTCCTGAGCTCCCGGAGGTCTGGACCCGGCAGAAGATCAACAGCGTCCTCACTCTGCAAAACTTTGCTTTCACTTCGTGGCAGCAACGGCCGCACCTGTTCAATTTCGAAAGCACCCGGCCCATCAGTGGACTGGTTCGGCACATGTACCAGAATTGCACTTTCTTCCCGGTGCAAGACGCCGATGGCAGCAGCCTGGGCGTGGGCTTAGCCATCAGTGATACGACCGACACCGCTGCCCGTCAACTCGAGCTGACGCACCTGAACAAGCTGCTGGAAGAGGAAAAGGGCGCCCAGGCGCTGCTGATCGCGCGGCTCGAAGATGCGCAGGCGCAGTTGCTGCAGTCCGAGAAGATGGCGGCGATAGGGCAACTGGCTGCGGGGGTGGCCCACGAGATCAATAACCCGATCGGCTTTGTCTGCTCCAACGTCAACAGCCTGCGTCGTTACCTCGTGGACATTTTCGCGCTGCTCGAGGCTTATGAGCAGGCGAGTGACGAAAGCCATGCCGATGCTCATCCCGAGCTGGCGGCGATGCGTGACAAGGTGGATTACGACTTCATGCGTCAGGACATCGACGAGCTGCTTGTGGAATCGGTCGACGGTCTCGACCGGGTCACTCGCATCGTCAAGGACCTGCGCGAGTTCTCCCATGTCGACAGTTATGAATGGCAGTTGGCCGATCTGCACAAAGGGCTCGATAGCACCCTTAACGTTATCTGGAACGAGATCAAGTTCAAGGCCCAGGTGATCAAGTGCTACGGCGATATCGAGCCTATTGAATGCATGGGCTCACAGATCAATCAGGTCTTTCTGAACTTGCTCATCAACGCAAGCCATGCTGTGGGTGCCGACGGCCAAATCACCATCAGGAGTGGCAGGGAGGACGGCGGTGTGTTCGTTGAGATCGCCGACAACGGCCATGGTATCCCCCTTGAGATCCAGAACCGGATATTCGAACCGTTCTTCACCACCAAGCCGGTGGGCATGGGCTCGGGCCTGGGCCTGTCGTTGTCGTATAGCATCATCGTCAAGCACCATGGACGGCTCACCGTCGAGAGTGAGCCGGGTAGGGGAAGTTGCTTCCGGGCGTGGTTACCATTACGCCAGCCCCAGGTGCAGGCCCTCGCTACTTCTGCCGCCGAAGGACGCTGATCATGAACGCCCCCACTTCCTGTGTAAAACGCTACACCGTCATGCTGGTGGATGATGAAGAAAGTATCCTCAACAGCCTCCGGCGCCTGTTGCGTGGCAAACCTTATGACTTGCTGTTGGCGACTAATGGCGCGCAGGCACTGAGTCTTTTCGAACAGCACTCTATCGACTTGATCGTTTGCGATGCGCGCATGCCGTTGATGGACGGTCCGACGCTGCTCCGCGAGGTGTATAGGCGCAATCCAGAATGCGTGAATATCCTGCTGACCGGCTATGCCGACATGAGCATGATTACTCAGGCAATCAGCGATGGGTACGTTTACCGCTATATCAGCAAACCCTGGAATGATGACGAGCTGCAGCGCACGCTCGACCAGGCTCTCGAGATGCAGAATGCGCTTCGTAACCGCGACAGCCTGGCGTGAAATGTCGCACCACTGGAGTACGACATTTCACGGTTCTTGACAGCGTTTCCGTCAAGTTGAACATGGCCCAGGGTAGGGCTTAGTCCCAGCTCAGCGCGCCGCCGGTCTGGTACTCGATTACCCGGGTCTCAAAGAAATTCTTCTCTTTCTTCAAGTCCATGATCTCGCTCATCCACGGGAACGGATTGGTCGTGCCTGGATACTCTTCCTTCAAGCCAATCTGCGACAGGCGACGGTTAGCGATGAACTTGAGGTAATCCTCCATCATCGCCGCGTTCATACCCAGCACACCGCGCGGCATGGTATCGCGCGCATATTCGATCTCCAGCTGCGTCCCTTGCAGGATCATCTGGGTCGCTTCTTCCTTCATCTCGGCATCCCACAAATGTGGGTTTTCGATTTTGATCTGGTTGATCACATCGATACCGAAGTTCAGGTGCATCGACTCGTCGCGCAGGATGTATTGGAACTGTTCGGCGACGCCGGTCATTTTGTTGCGGCGGCCCATGGACAGGATCTGGGTGAAGCCGCAGTAGAAGAAGATGCCTTCCAGCACGCAGTAGTAGGCGACCAGGTTGCGCAGCAGTTCCTTGTCGGTGTCGACGGTGCCGGTTTCGAACTTCGGATCGGAGATCGAACGGGTGTACTTCAGGCCCCAGGCGGCTTTTTTCGCCACCGATGGGATCTCGTGGTACATGTTGAAGATCTCGCCTTCATCCATGGCCAACGATTCGATGCAGTACTGGTAGGCGTGGGTGTGGATCGCTTCTTCGAAGGCCTGGCGCAGGATGTACTGGCGGCACTCCGGGTTGGTGATCAGGCGGTACACGGCCAGGACCAGGTTGTTGGCAACCAGGGAGTCGGCGGTGGAGAAGAAGCCCAGGTTGCGCATGACGATGCGGCGCTCGTCGTCGGTCAGGCCTTCGGGGTTTTTCCACAGGGCGATGTCGGCGGTCATGTTGACCTCTTGCGGCATCCAGTGGTTGGCGCAGCCGTCGAGGTACTTCTGCCAGGCCCAATCGTACTTGAAGGGCACGAGTTGGTTGAGGTCGGCGCGGCAGTTGATCATGCGTTTTTCGTCAACGGCGACGCGGGCGGAGGCGCCTTCGAGTTCGGCGAGGCCTTCGGCGATGTCGAGTTTGTCCAGGGCCGCCTTGGCGCGCACGATGGCGGCGGAGTCACTGGCGGTGACGGCGCGGGCTTCGATGGCGGCAGCGGCGCCGGCACCGTCGAGGCGGTCCATGTTGGCTTCGGTGGCGTGGCCGGCGTTGGCGCCCTTGATCACCGCTGCACCGGTGTCCTCGTTGTCGACTTCATCCCAACTCAGCATCGAAATACTCCTTCCTGGTCTGTTCTGACGGCATGTGAACCCGTCCAAAAATAGGTGATTTGCAGGCTACTAGGCATTGAAATACTGCGCGTAGTGTGGTCGATAAATACCGATGCTGCACACTATGTAGTGGTCTGTTTTGTTTGTGGGCACACTATATGGGGTGTGGTCCCAGTGGTCAACGGACAAGATGTGCGGTTTTCGGTCGCTGCCCGGTGCCCATTGGATGTCGCGGGCTGTGAAGTGAAGGGCAGGGTGCAAATTGACGCCCTGTCCAGGACTGGATATGTTGTCTTGCATGAAAAAGACCTCTCTCCAAGACACCACCCTGATCAGCCAGCTCGAACAGATTGCCGAAGGCTTGAGCAAAACCTTCAGCCCGTTCTGCGAAGTGGTGCTGCACGACTTGCGCGACCCGCAGCACGCGATCCTGGCCATTCATAACAACCTCTCCGGGCGTGCCCCCGGTGACCCGGCCACCGAGTTGGGGTTGGCACGTATCGCCGACCCGGACTACCCGCAGGTCATTGCCAATTACCAGAACCAGTTCGCCGATGGGCGCCAGGTCAAAAGCACGTCGATCGGCATCAAGGACGCTCGCGGCCAGTACGTCGCCGCCCTGTGCCTGAATGTTGACCTCACGTTGTTTCGTGGTTTGCAGGGCCTGCTGGAGCAGTTCGGTTCGGTCAGTGGCGACAAGCTCGGCGAGTCTCTCGATCCCTCCGGCGCCGATGCGATCCGTGCACGCATCGACCAGTTCGCCGCCCGCCTGGCAACCACGCCGCGCGCGTTGAAGACCGCAGATCGACGCGTGTTGATGCAGGAGTTGAAAGACTCGGGTTGCCTCGACATTCGCCGTGCCATGGAAACCGTGGCCTCGCACCTGGGTGTGTCGCGCGCGGCGGTCTATACCTACGCCAAGTAGCGCGCCAACGCTTCGATCTCGACCTGATAGCCGTGGTGCAATTGAGGTACCGGCACCACGGCGCGGGCAGGGCGGTGCTCGCCCAATGCGGCGGCGTAGAGCTGGTCGAATTCAGCCCAGTGCTGAACCCCGACCACATATACCGTGACTTTCACCAGGTCCTGTGGCGAGCCGCCCGCTGCCTTCAAGATGGCCAACAGGTTCTCCAGCGCCACCTGGGCCTGTGCGGCGAACGACGCCTCGGGGTGATGGCGCCCATCGGCGCTCACCGGCAGTTGCCCGGAGATATACAGGGTGCCGGCGTGACCGATCGCCTGGGCGTAATGGCCGGCCGGTTTGGCCGCACTCGATGTCTGGATGATCTTCATGGCGCCTCGCGGAGCAGGGCGGCGTATCGCTCGATATCCACGTTGCCGCCGGTGACGATAATGCCCACGCGCTGGCCCTTGAACCGCTTGCCCAGTTGGCGCAACGCCGCCAGGCCCAGGCAGCCGGTGGGCTCCACCACCATCTTCATGCGCTGCATGAAGAACTTCATTTCTGCCACCAGTTGCGTGTCGGTGACGGTAAGAATGTCGTCCACCTTGTCGCGGATGATTGGGAAGGTGCAGTTGCCCAGGTGCTGGGTCTGGGCACCGTCGGCGATGGTCGCGGGGGTGTCGATATGCACGATGCTGCCGCTGCGAAACGAGCGTTGGCCGTCATTCCCGGTCTCGGGCTCGACACCGTAGAGCAGGCAATCGGGTGCCAGGGCGCGGGTACTCAGGGCGGTGCCCGAGAGCATGCCGCCACCGCCCAGGCCCACGAACAACGCATCCAGCGGGCCGGTGAATTCCAGCAACTCCTTGGCCGCGGTGCCTTGGCCTGCGAGTACATCAGGATGGTCATAGGGCGGGATCAGGGTCAGGCCGTGCTCTGCGGCCAGGGTGCGGCCGATCTGCTCGCGGTCCTCGCTGAAACGGTCATACAGCACCACACTGGCGCCATAGCCCCGAGTGGCCGCGACCTTGGCGGCGGGCGCATCGGTAGGCATCACGAGGGTCGCTGGTATGCCGAGCAGGCCTGCCGCCAAGGCAATGCCCTGGGCATGGTTACCCGAAGAAAACGCCACCACCCCGGCCTTGCGCTGCTGCGGGTCAAACTGCGAAAGGGCATTGAACGCGCCGCGAAACTTGAACGAGCCACCCCGTTGCAGGTTCTCGCACTTGATGAAGACCTGGGCGCCGGTCTCGGCGTCGAGGGTGCGTGAGGTGAATACCGGGGTGCGATGGGCGAAGCCTTCCAGGCGTTCAGCGGCGGCGATGACGTCTTGGTAAGTGGACGTGAGCATGAGACGGGCCTTGTTGGAGTGTCTGGATAAAATATCCATAACAAGACAAAGAGTAAAGTTTCGATTGTGCGCACCGGCGTGTTCGCGCTCGGGCTTCCCTGATCTTTAGAGGGGCGGCATGGCGCACAGGGCGCCAAAACGTGACTTGCCGCGCCAGAACGCTGTAACGCTCTAAACCCAATGTTGAAAAGATCATGGTGTCACGGCAGGATATTAAATAGAATGAATCTCATTTGAGACTCAATCGCGCCGTGCAGGTGGTTGCCATGAATGATGCTGTTGTCCCGACGCACGCCCCCGAACTGACCCTGTCGAGCCTGTACCGTGACCATCGCGGCTGGCTGGAAAGCTGGCTGCGGCGGCGCTTGGGCAATGCCTGGGATGCAGCGGACCTGAGTCAGGACACCTTTTTGCGGGTGCTCGCCAGTGCCCAGCCGATTGCGCAGATGCAGGAGCCACGGGCGTATCTGGTGACGGTGGGCAAGCGCCTGCTGGTCAATTTTCATCAGCGGCGCAGCCTGGAACAGGCTTACCTGAACGCCCTGGCGAACCTGCCCGAAGCCTGTGTGCCGTCGCCCGAGCAGCGCTGGCTGGTGCTGGAAACCTTGCAAGCCCTGGATGAACTGCTCGACGGCTTGCCGGTGCTGGTGCGCCGCGCGTTTCTCTGGAGTCAGCTCGAAGGCTTGGGGTATCGCGAGATCGCCGAGCGGCTGGAGGTGTCGGAGCGCACGGTGAAGCGCTACATGGCGCAGGCGTATGAGCATTGCCTGTTGGTGGACCTGTGAGCCGAGATATTGCGCGCGCCGCTGCCCAGTGGCTGGCGCTGCTGGAATCTGGCGCCGCCACCGAGCGCGATCACGTCGCGCTGCAGCACTGGCGTGACAGCCACCCGCAGCATGAACAGACCTGGCAAAAAGCCCAATCCCTGCGCCAGCGCTTCAGTGAGTTGCCCCAGGCATTGGCGATGGCCAGCCTCGACCGCCCGCAACCGGGGCGGCGCGCGTTGCTCAAGCGTGCGTTGGGCGTGGCGGCGCTGCTGCCGACCGCCTGGTTGATCAGCCGCCAGTTGCCTATCGAGGTCTGGCGTGCCGACCTGCACACCGCCACCGGCGAGCGCAAGCGCCTGTCCCTGGCCGACGGCGCCAGCCTGCAGCTCAATACCGCCACCGCGGTGGACGTGGACCTGGCGCAACGGCGTATCACCTTGGTGGAAGGGGAACTGGCCTTGAACGTGCCCGGCGCGGCCGCCCTCACGCTGGATACAGGCTACGGGCAACTGCGGGTCAGCCAGGCCGAGGTGTGTGTGCGGCAACTGACCGCTGGCTGCCGGGTGTCGGTCCTGAAGGGCGCGGTGCAGGTGCGCGACTTGAGCGGCAGGTTGGCGACGTTGCCGGGTGGCCAGCAGGCGCCGTTGAACGCTGGCGGACTGGGTGCATGGGCGCCGTTTGACGTGCTGCAATTGGGATGGCGCGACGGTGTACTGACCGCCCAGAACCAGGCGCTGGGGGACTTTTTGCGCGAACTGGCACGTTATCGGCCAGGTGTGTTGCGCTGGGATCCGAGCCTGGAGGCGTTGCGGGTCACGGGGAGTTTTCGCCTGGATGACACCGACCGCGTCCTCAACCTGCTGGCCTCGACCCTGGGGCTTGAGGTGCAGGCGCGGACACGGTATTGGGTAATGTTGCGCAAGAACGCCTAGATCACATGAGCGCGCTGCAGGTGCGTCAGCGACAACGCCTTGAGCTGCGCCAACAACGGATCACGCCGGTCCCTTGGGTGCGGCAAGTCCACCGCCAGTTCCTGGCGAATGCTGCTCGGCCGGTTGTCCATCACCAATACCCGATCACTCAGGTAGAGCGCTTCATCCACATCATGGGTCACCAGCAACAAAGCAATGGCATGGTGCGCAGCCAGTTGCAGCAACAGGTCTTGCAGCTTCATGCGGGTAAACGCATCCACCGCGCTGAACGGCTCATCCAGCAAGAGCACCTGCGGTCGCGAATACAAGCCGCGTGCGATCGCCACCCGTTGCGCCATGCCCCCGGACAGTGCCTTGGGCAGCGCCTGGGCAAAGCCCGTGAGGCCGACTTCCTCGATCAACTGCGTCACCCAGGCCCGGTCGTAGTGCTGGTCGTCGCGCAAGCCGATGTTCTGTTCCACCGTGAGCCAGGGCATCAGCCGGGGTTCCTGGAACACAAACGCCACTTCACCTTCAGGGCTGCGCAACTCGCCCTGGAAGTCGGTTTCCAGCCCGGCGACGATGCGCAGCAAGGTACTTTTGCCGCAACCGCTGGGGCCGAGCAGGCTCACGGCTTCACGCGGCTGCAGGGCCAGGTGCACATCTCTCAAGACCGTGGTGCTGGCGAAGTTTTTACGCGCCACGCGAATATCCAATAAAGGTTGCATGCCTATCGCTCCGTGCCTTGGCCGTTGAAGGTGTCACGCCAGGCCAGGCAGCGTTTCTCCAGGGTGGCGAGCAAGCCATCGCTGACCTTGCCCAACAGCGCCAATACGATGATCGCTGCGAGCACGATGTCTGGCCGTGAGGTTTCCCGCCCATCGCTGAGCAGGTAACCCAGGCCCTTGGTGGCTGCGATCAACTCGGCTGCCACCAGGAACATCCACGCCAGGCTCAAGCCGCTGCGCAACCCGGTGAACAGACCGGGCAGGGCGGCAGGCAACAGGATGCGACGTACCAGGCGCCGTCGGCTGAACCCATACATTTGCCCGACCTCCACCAGCTTGCGGTCGATATCGCGTATTGCCGCGACGCCATTGAGGTACACCGGGAAAAACGCGCCGATCGCGATCAGCACGATTTTCGAGGTTTCATCGATGCCCAGCCACAGCAGCAACAGCGGCACCCAGGCCAGGCTGGGGATCGAGCGCAAGCCGGCGAAGGTCGGTTCCAGATAGGCTTCGGCCTCACGGCTCAACCCGACCCAGGCGGCGAATACCAGCGCCAGGCTGGCGCCGATGGCAAACCCGAGCAACACCCGGCCGAGGCTGGCGCTGATGTGTTTCCACAGTGCGCCTTCGGCCAGGTCCGTCAGGGTCACGGCAATCTCGCTGGGCGCCGGCATCTGGTAGGACGGCAGCCAACCCACGCGTACCACCGCCTCCAGCACCAGTAGGATCAGCGCCGGCAACACCAGGCCCTTGAGCCGCCTTGGCCAGGCACTGCGGTTGATCGCCACGGGCGTGGCCAGGGGGAGTGCTTGGGTTTTGCTGGTCATCACGGGTTCCTCAGTGGCCGAACGAGGTGTCGATCAACTGGTCGATCACCTCGTCCACATTCACGCCTTTGCGCACCAACGCTTCGGACACCAGGATCGGTGCGGCAGCCTTGGACGACAGCACATCCTTGCTGCTCAAGAACGGCGTGCTCAGATCCGTACGCGACAGTTGCAGCTTGGCCACTTCCAACGGCAGGCCGGACTCGTCGGCGAGCAGCTTGGCGAACTCCTCCGGGTGCTTCACCGCCCAATCCCGGGCCTTTTCATAAGCGCCGAGCACTTTGGTGATGGTCTGCGGATGCTCCTTGGCGAACTTCTCGGTCACGCTGACGACGCCGTAACTGTTGAACGCCTTGTTGCGGTACAGCAGGCGCGAACCGGCCTGGATTTCGCTGGCGGCCATGTGCGGGTCGAGACCGGCCCAGGCGTCCACGTCACCTTTCTCCAGGGCCGTGCGGCCGTCGGGGTGCTGCAGGTGCACCAGCTCCACATCGTCCTTCTTCAACCCGGCTTGTTGCAGGCTGCGCAGCGTGAACAGGTAAGGGTCGGTGCCTTTGGTGGCGGCGATTTTCTTGCCCTTGAGGTCGGTGACGCTCTTGAATGGCGAGTCCTTGCGCACCACCAGGGCGGTCCATTCGGCGCGACTGTAGACGTACACCGATTTGATCGGGCTGCCGTTGGCCCGGCTCAATACCGCCGACAGGCTGGCGGAGGAGGCAAAGTCCACGCCGCCGCTGTTGAGGTATTCCAGGGACCGGTTGCTGCCCTGGCTCAATACCCAGCCCACCTTGGAGTGCGGCAAGGCTTGTTCCAGCCAGCCGAAATGCTTGAGCACCAGGCTGACGGGCGAATAGTAGGCATAGTCCAGGTTGACTTCGACAGGGTCGGCTTCGGCGGCCTGGGCCAGGGGTTGCAGGCACAGAACCAGCGCGCAGGCGCCGAGTAAGCGTTGAGTGAAGGGTTTCATGGAACAGCTCCGGCAAGGCGTTGAGAGAAGGCTTTTCTTATATTCATAAAAATGAAATGGCATGTTCCATCATGCTTTTCAGGAATATGCAGTCTCTGTGCCATCTCGTTTGCACGCGTATTTACGGGGCTTCGAAGGGCCAAGGCTGTTGTGAGAGGGGCAAACTGTTGATCAAGTGTCGGTGGTGCAACAGCTTGAATATATCCAAATAGAATAAATAAAGAGTTATATATTCCTTTTAATGTCTTTGCGGTTGGCGCATTTTGAGGGTCTGCGCATTCGTGCGGATTGACCCAACAGCCAAAAGGAAAGCCGACATGACCATTAAAGCGATCAACGTGCGCAACCAGTTCAAGGGCGTAATCAAGGAAATTCTGCTCGGGGAGGTGGTCTCTGAAATTGACGTGCAAACCGCGTCCGGGATTGTCACCTCAGTCATCACCACTCGCTCGGTGCGGGACCTGGAATTGAAGGTCGGCAGTGAAGTGATCGCGTTTGTGAAGTCGACCGAAGTGTCCATCGCCAAGCTTTGAGCGACTGCACCGGTGACGGTAGCCGGCGGTGCTGGCCACCATCGCCGGTGAAAGGCGTGTGGCTGAACCTTTCAATCGATGCGGTCGAAGATGGCGCGCAGCTCTTCGGGGGGCAGTACCCCCTTGCCGGTGCCTTCGATCAGCTCGAAGGTGCCATCGGCGTTGACAGTAATACCCGCTGAGCTGGCAATCGTCACCGTGACCCCCGGCCGCTCCTTGAGCAACGCGTTGAGCGGCTGCTGCCCATTGAGCGTTTGTCCGATAACCGTGGCCAACCCCTGAGTGGATTGGGTGTTGACCCCGCCGACCAGTATCACGCGCCCCCCCTTGTTCAATGACGCCAACAGGTTGTCCAGCAGTTGCTGGGCGTTGCCATCGCGCAGGCCCAGTTCCAGGTTGCTGCCGGTCAGGTGCATCAGCGTACGGGTCTGGTAGGTGCTGCCATTCCAGTCGCTGAGTACCGCCAGCGCCGAGCAGTCGCTCAGGCTGCGGGTCGACAGGGGGGCGTGGTTATTGCTGAGGGTGGTCGATTCGCCCATGGCCACGTGGACAGGGGCGGCCGATTGCAATGATGGCGGGCGTACTGCCGGGACCTTCGCGTTCCGGGGGCGCGACAGCTCGTAAGGGCGCTTCGGTTGCTTGACCAGGGTGTCGATCCAGTCCGGGTCGAGGGGGCTCATATTGGCTTGGCCGCCTTGACGAATCTTCAAGCCGGCGGCGTCCCATTTGGCCATGGTGGCCTGCAGTTGCTGCGTGTACTCAGACGCAGGGCAGGCGATGTCCGCCCAGGGGTCGACGACCCAGGCATCGGCCCAGGCTGGTCCGGCGAAGTCGGTTGTCGCGCTGACCGGGCCGGGTGGGCCGCCGATCACGGTGAACGCGTGCGCGTCGCCCGCGCGCCATTCTGCCGCCTTGCCGCCACTCTTGCCGATGATGTCCCTGGACAGCAGCGCCATTTCGCCGCAGTTGCCGGCACCGGTCTTCATGATCAGGTCGGGGCCGTTCGGTGCGCGCAAGTCGGCGGTACGGCGCAGCCAGTTGAGCGTCATGTCAGCCGCATCCGCCCGGGCCAGGTCATTCGCCGAACGCAGCTGGTTGCCAGGGCCGAGCCCGGTGGCCTTGAGCGCTTGCTGGACCTGGGCCTTGGCGTTCTCGGCGTAAAACCGGTTCTGCCGGGCGGCGGGCCAGCGGGCAAAGTCCGCCGGTTTTTCCAGCGCTGAAACCTGCTGTGGCCGCAGTGCAACGTCAGGCGGGGTGATGGCTTTGGCCCGCTGCAGCTGGTAGACCACTTCCCGCTGCTGCTCATCGGTCAACGCTTTGCACAGCTGTTTGAGTTCATCCACATCGGCTTTTGCATAGCCCGCCGCTTCGAGCTGCGGGTACACGCCCTTGAGCTTGGGCAGTGCGATGAAATCGGCATCCAGGGCCTGGGGGCTGTGGTTCAAGCCCAGGAACTGTCGGTAGCCTTGCACCAGGTCCAATTCGGTGGGGCTGCACTTTTTGAACGTGATATCGCCGGTCTGTTTTTTGTCCAGCGGGGCATAGTAGAACTCGGCGGTGTCCGCTTCCACGACCAGGTAGGGCTGGGTACCGCTGGTGACGACCACGGCCCTCAGTTGACGCTGGTCGTCAACGGCTTCGCTGATCTTGTTCAGCTTGACCACCCGCGTCTGTTCCGCGAGTGGCCCCAAGGTGTTGCCTGGATAGAACCCAAAGCCCGGGTCGGCCACGAGCTTGCCGCGGACCTGGCGTTTATAGGTGATGCGCTTGGCGTCGTTGACCGGCACCAGTTGTGAGCCGATGTCGGTTTCAAGCATTTTATGCAGGCGTTTTTCGTGGATCACCCAGCGGTCCTTGCTGAACAAACTGGGCTTGGAGGGGAACAGCCGCACATGCTCCAGGGCCTGCAGCTGTGCCTTGGGCTCGGGCAGGTCGTTAAGGATTTTGGCGAAGCATTCGTCGTTGGCGCCGCGCCGGACACGCCGCCCCGCCGCGGGGGCCGGGCAAATCGCCTCGAAATCGTCCAGGGGCTGGGCAGGCTCCTGCGCTTGGAGGTCGGTCAGCTCCCCAGGCCGGGAGTCTCGATAGCGATAGATCCTGTCACCGTCGACCAGGTCGTAGCCGTTGGTTCGGGGCAGGGTGTAGGCATTCGGCGTCAGGGCGTGGTCAATCACCTGGGCGCGCTGGCCGTCTGAAAACACTTCGTTGCGCAGCGGGAGGACGGCGGGGCGTTCGCGCTGCAGCTCAAACGGGTCGCTGGCCACCGGGGCCGTGCCGCCCGCGACAGCGAACAGCGTATTGAGCACACCGTCCAGCGCCGCGGATGCGCCCTGCCTGCGTTCCGCCTGGGTATCGCCGGAATAGGCTTTCTCTGCGCCCAACGCCGTTTCTGCAAGACCGGTGGCGGCGGCGATGCCCACGACCACCGGCTCGCCAATCACCGCCAGCTTGGTCACCAGGCCCGCCGCTGCGGTCACATCGTTCAGCCAGGTATCACGGGTCACCTCGCTGTTGGATTTGATCGCGATGTCCGTATCGCTGGTCATGCGTTTGCGGGCCGCGTCCGTCATGGCGCTGAATACATCGCCCTGAATGCGCACATTGGCTTGATCGATCACGGTGCCTTCGAGATTGTCCCAGTACCCGCTGCCCAGGTACTTCAAGGCGCGGTCCACGCCTTTGTTCGATTGATCGTCGCCGGTGAAAAACGTCTTCAAGCCTGTCCAGAAACCGTTGTCGTTGTCCTGCCGATCCCTGAGCGAAAAATGTGATGCCAGCGCCTTGAGCTTATCGGGATCCTTGCCTTGCTCGGCGACCCATTGGTCCATTTTTTCCAGGGAATCGAAGCGAAGAAAGGCCGGTTGATGGCCTGGAATGTAGAGGATCTGCACGCCGTCGCGACGGTCGCGAACCGATCGATACGCCTCGTCGTGGCCGGTAAAGCGCAGGATATCGCTGGATTGAAAGCCGTTGATATCAAACACGTGGGTCGACACCTTGACCGGAGCCGTCGCCTTCAGCTGTTCGACGGTCAGGGGCCGATGCTCCTTCAGTGGCAGGTTGGACGCGGCTCCCATCACCCACTGATAGTCGTCATGGGTAAACCGCTGCTCAGGCGGCATTTTCTCACGTTCGGCCGGCGAAGCCTTTTCGTACGCCATGCGTTGCTGGCGCGCCTGGGCGACAAAATTGCCCTTCAAGGCCATGCGGTAGTCGTCGCCATGGTCTTTCCAGAAGCGCGCCTGCCGGGTCGCCGTGAGTTCCTGAAAGTCGGTTTTCCAACTCTCATGCATCAGCCTTGAAGGGGTGAGCGGGAACTGATTATGCACGCCATAACCGCGTTTTTTGCTCTCGCCGGTACCCACCGTATAGAGCCCGGCATCCTGGTCGAGCACGCCCGGCGTCCAATCCTGCTCGCCGAAGTTGCTCAGCAGCGCGTCCGGCAGGCGCTGGGAGCGTAACGGCTCTGTGCCCAGGTGTTCCCAGCCGGTGACGGTGGGCGCCGAATCCGCGTTGTAGAAGCGATTGAGGAACACGGTGTCAGCATCGACCTTGCGCCCAGTCAAGGTGAAGATGATCTCTTCGGCCCACTTCTTCGCCTCGTTGCGCACGTTGGGGAGCGCGTTCTGCATGGACTGCAAGCGCTGCGCGTAGCGGGATTTTTCGCGCAGGTCCACAGGGTTTGGCGGCCCGGCTGCTTTCAGGTCGCGTAGCAGGCGCTTCAACTGACCGGATGTTTTGGGTGGGCGCCTGCCCGACGCCTGGAGCACCTGTGCCAGGCTGGCGCGAGCGGCCATGCCGTTGTGGTGCTCCTGGCTGTAGGAGGAGCCTGGATGCACGCTGATCTGGCTGCTGTTCAGGCTTCGCGCCAAGGCCAGCAGGGTTTCTGGCGGCGCGGGCAGGCCAGCCAGCAGTCGGGCCAGGCCGGCGATCAGGTGATGTCGGTCATGGCTGTCACCGACCACGCGCTGTTGTGCGGCCAGGGCGGCCGCGCCGCGCAGGGGGGCAGTGTCGGTGATGGGCGCAAACGTCTGTTTGCGGGCCGTGGTGTTCAGCGCATTCGAGTCAGCTTGGCTGATGCCATAGAAGCGCAGCACATCCTGGGCGCTGGCCACGTCGTACGGCTTGGACGGGTAGTCGAGCAGTCGTCCGCTGGAGGGCGGCCAGAAACCCAGGGCTTGTACCGCCTGGATCAGCGGCCCGGCCACTGCCGCAAAGCCGGAGTGATCGTCCAGGCTGAAGGTCTTGGGTTGGCCATCGACGGTGACTTCCAGGGTATTGGGCCCGGGGTGGAACTGTACGTTTGACGTTGAAATGTTATTGGCCTTCATCCACTGCTTGAAATCTGGCGTACGCAGGGCATCGTCCAATTGCTTCAACCAGAGCCCCAGGGTGGAATGGGGCGGGACGTTGAACAGTGAGTCCGGGCCCGAAAGCGGATGGTCGAACGGCGCGGGGCCGAGGCTTTGCACCAGTTGGCTGTCGCCCTGGTGCCTGAGCGTTTCGCGGCTCGACGGCGGCGAAATGGTGTAGGCCGGTTGATTGCGGGGAGCCTCCCCTGTGTAGGAGTTAAGGACGAGCACAGGGGGCTGGGCGGTGTTCTGGATTGATTGCGTCATGGGATGGCTGGCTCCGCGAACGTTTCTACAACTGGACTGGCCCCGCCAAGGCGTGGACCTGATCTGTGTGGGAAACGTCGGTGTTGCGGTTCCAGCCGATTTCAGCGGTTTTGTAAGCTGCGCTCCAGGCGTTGAATACCCTCTTCGAGCATCGCTCGGGGGCAGCCGAAGTTCAGGCGCACGAACTGCTGGCTGTCATCGCCGAATTCGATACCGGCGCTCAGACCGACCTTGGCCTGTTCGAGGAAGAACTGCTGCGGGTCGTCCAGCCCCAGGGCGCTGCAATCCAGCCAGGCCAGGAAGGTGCCTTGCGGTGCATGCATCACCACGCCGGGCAAGCGGGTTCGCACCGCCTCAAGCAAGTAGTCGCGGTTGCCTTGCAGGTAGTGCACCAGCGCCGCCAGCCAGTCGCTGCATTGGCTGTAGGCCGCGCGGGTGGCTTCCAGGCCCAGGGGGCTGACACTATCGACCATGCCGCAACGCGCGTGGTTGAAGCGTTCGCGAATCTCGGCGTTCTGCACCACGGCAAAACAGGTCTTCAGGCCGGCCACGTTGTAGGCCTTGCTCGCCGACATCAGGGTGATCGTGCGCTGCGCGATCTCCGGGCTGAGGCTGGCGGTGGGGATATGGCGACGCCCATCGAAACACAGCTCGGCGTGGATCTCGTCGCTGATGATCAGTGCGCCCTGTTCCAGGCACGCGGTGGCCACGGCCAGCAGTTCTGCGCGGGGGAAAACCTTGCCCACGGGGTTGTGCGGGTTGCTCAGCAGCAGTGCTCCAGCGCCGCTCAGCGCCTGGCGCAAGGCGGGCAGGGGCGTGAGGTATTCGCCGTCGATGCAGTCGAACGGCACTTCGATACGGGGCAGGTTCCAGTGCCCGGGGGCCAGGCGAATCGGCCGATAGTTGGGGGTTTGCAGCACCACCGGTTGGCCGGGTTGCACGAAGGCGTGCAGGGCCATGTTGAACCCCGGTTCGACGCCGGGCAGGAACAGCAGCTCTTCGGGTTGCACGCGCCACGCGTACTTGGCCCACAGGTCGTCGACAATCGCCTCGCGCACATCCGGGCCGGCCACGCTGTAGCCGAGGATCTGCTGGTCGAGACGCTCGTGCAGGGCTTGCAACACCGCCGGCGGCGCGGCGATGTCCATGTCGGCGATCCACATTGGCAAGACATCTGGCGGGTAACGGTTCCACTTGGTGCTGCCGGTGCCGAGGCGGGGGTGGATCGTGTCGAAATCAAAACTCATGGGGGGCTCGTGTCGGAAAAGGCGGGGGCAAGAATGGCGCTGATTCTAGCGCCATTCATTTGCCGATGCGCAACTTGCCGCAGGTGTTCAGTCGGTCAGTCCCCAGCGTTTCAGAAAACCTTGCAGGGTGATTCATCCGAGAAAGTTGGGGTATCAGCGATTCACCAGTTTCGCCGGCAAGGCGATGACCAGGAAGCTGCTGAGGATCAGGCAACCGGCGAAGAACCACAACGCACCCGCGCTGCTGCCGGTGACGTCGATCGCCACGCCCATCAAGGAGTTGCTCACCAGGCCCGCGATGTTCGCCACCGAGCAGGCCAGGGCGAAGCCGGTGGCCGCCGCGGTGCCTTTGAGAAAGGTCGCCGGCAGGCTGAAGAACACCGGCACCGCGCCGATGATCGCCGCCGAGGCAATCGCGAACAGCACCACGGTGGCAGCCACGTTATGGGTGAAGAAGGTGCTGGTGGCCATCGCGGCTGCGCCAATGAAAAACGGCACGATGATGTGCCAGCGGCGTTCGCGGTGCTTGTCCGAGCTGGCGCCAATCAGCAGCATGCCCAGCAGCGCGGCGACACTCGGCAGCGCGGTGAGGATGCCGATATGGAAGGTGTCGGTGACCCCGGCGTTGCGGATAAACGTTGGCATCCAGAACCCCATGGCGTAGGCGCTGAGCAGGATCGAAAAGTCGATCCCGCCGAGCATCCACACCTTGAGGTTGAAGAACCCGTCACGGAAGCTGTGCTTGCTGCCGGCACCGTCGGCGTCATCCTTGCGCAGCTCGCGTTCGAGCAGGGTCTTTTCCTCGATCGACAGCCATTTGGCTTGTTGGTAGCTGTTGGGCAACGCCCAGAACGTCAGGACGCCGAGCAGCACGCTGGGCACTGCTTCGATCAGGAACAGCCACTGCCAGCCACGCAGGCCCGCCATATGGTCGAAGTGCCCCATGATCCAGCCGGACAGCGGGCCGCCGATCACGCTGGACAGCGGCAGGCCGATCATGAACAACGCAATGATGCGTCCGCGCCGGTGCGTGGGAAACCAGGTGGTCAGGTAGTACAGCACCCCAGGCAAAAAGCCGGCTTCGGCGGCACCGAGCAAAAAGCGCAGGATGTAGAACTGGGTGGTCGAGGTGACCAGCATGGTGCAGGCCGAGAGCAGGCCCCAGGTGATCATGATGCGCGCGATCCAGATTTTTGCGCCGACCCGCTCCAGCACCAGGTTACTCGGTACTTCAAAGATGATGTAGCCCACGAAGAACAGGCCGGCCCCGAGGCCGAACGCGGTTTCGCTGAACTGCAACTGGTCGAGCATCTGCAGTTTGGCGAAGCCGATGTTGATCCGGTCGAGGTACGCGGCCAGATAGCAGAAGCACAGGAACGGGATCAGCTTCCAGGTGATCTTGTGGTAGAGCGTGTTGACGGGATCGGCGACCGTGGTCGCGGGTGCTGCATTCGCAATGGGCATTGGGGTGTCTCCTGGCGGTGACTTATGGTTTTTATGCTGCCGCTTTGTTCCAGCACTTCGGCGTGCTGTACAAGCGACGTCCAAAGGCAGTGTCAGAAGACTGAGGGGGTCGGGTTGGCCTTTACCGGTGGCGAGGGAGCCTGCTCCCGTCGAGCAGCCCCAGAGTGCTGGGAGCGCTGCGCACTCCAACGCGAGCAAGCTCGCTCGCCACCGGTAAGGTGCCTGGCTTCAGGCCTCAGTTTTTTCAAGACCGCGCTCTACGGCGCAGTTCTTAGTAACGTCTTATTGCTCCCTGAATTTGCTCATCGCCTCCTGCTTGCTCACCACGTCGCCGTACTTGCTGTCGATATCGAACAAGTTGGCTTCATGGGGCGCCGGGTGTCGATCGCCGACGCACTCGCGCACGACGATGGTGCGAAACCCGTGTTGCACCGCGTCCACCGCCGTTGCACGAATGCAGCCACTGGTGGAGC
Source organism: Pseudomonas sp. FG86 (assembly GCF_057808775.1). NCBI lineage: Bacteria > Pseudomonadati > Pseudomonadota > Gammaproteobacteria > Pseudomonadales > Pseudomonadaceae > Pseudomonas > Pseudomonas sp. FG86. The sequence goes on from NZ_JBMDIS010000031.1 coordinate 19,145, forward strand.
AGCCGGCCAGTACCACTGTGTCGATGCCCTGGGCGTGCAGCATCGGGGCCAGGCTGCTGCCGAAAAACGCGCTGGCGTATTGTTTGGTGATCACCACTTCATCGGCCTGGGGCACGACCTCGGCGCAGAACGCGGCGAGGGGGTTGCCTTCGACCATGTCCTTCATCACTGGGGCCTTTTTTACCCAGATACCGCCATCGACGAAATGGCCGGGATGGTAGCGGATATTGGTGTGCACCACCGCAATCCCGTGCTTGCGCGCGGTGGCCAGCAGCTCGACGCTCTCAGCCACGGCAGTCACCACGCCCGGCGCGAACAACGGTGCGCCTTCGGTGGTGTAGCCCTGCATGAAGTCGATCATCAGCAGGGCGGCTTTTTTACCGAAGCCGATGCGGTTGCCCCAGACGCCTTGGTAGTTGGCGTCGGCGGATTGTTCGCTCATCGTTTCAATCCCTCATATTTGGACAATGCACTTACCCTGTGGTGATGGAGTTTGTTGGGGTGAGCTCGCCACTTCTCCATCCGCGCTTCAGTACGCGCCGGAGAGCAGGGCGCCGGCGCCGGGAACGATGGGTTCCAGGTCCAGGGCCTTGAGCATGGCGTAGGTGGTGGCGATGGCGGCGGTGAGCACGGGCTTGCCGGTTTGTGCTTCGACCTTGGCCACCACCGGCAGCGACTGCATCTGCACGCAGGCCGACAGCACGATCACATCGACGCCTTGCAGGTTCATGCCCGCGACAATAGCTGGCAGGTTGGCCGGATCGTGGCGGGCCACGTCGAGGTTGTCGGGGATCTCCAGGGCGCGCCAGTCCACCACCTCGAAGCCTTCTTCGCGGATGTAGTTCACTACCAGTTCGGTCAGCGGCTTCATATAGGGCGCGACAATCGCGATGCGCTTGGCGCCCATGACTTTCAAGCCTTCGATCAGCGCCCCGGCACTGGTGATCACGGGGGCGTTGGCGTCGTTATCGGCAGTGGCCTTGCGCAGGCGCTGTTCGGAGTTGCGGTGATAGCCCAGGCCCATGGCCATGATCGCCACCAGGCACGCATAGCCCAGCACGTCGACCTTGGCGTCGGACAGTTCGACGGCGCAACGATCGGATTCGCCGTCCATCGCCGCCAGTTCTTCCTTGCGCACTTGCTTCATGCGCATGCGGCTGGAGTGAAAGGTAAAGCGCTCGGGGCGGATCGCCTGGCGCGCGGTGAGCATCGCCGGGATCTCGGTTTCCATGGTGGTGTTGGAGCTCGGCACAATCTGGCCAATGCGGTAAAGCTTCTGCATGGTGGTGTCCTTATTGTTGTAGGAGGAAGTCGCCGAGGGCGTGGAAGAAGCCTTCGAGGTCGTCCCACGGAATCATGTGCCCGGCATTCGGCACGCGGGCGACCTGGATGCTCGGTTGCAGGGCCTGGATTTCCGCGATGTCGTCATCCAGGATCACGCCACCACGCCCGGCCACCATCAACAGGGCCGGGGCCTTGAGGTGCGGCAGGTCTTGGTGGAAGTCCACCGTGTGGAAGTCATTGAAGGCACGCACGATGGCCGGTTCAAAGCAGGTGTGCAGCCACTCGGCGCGCAGTTGCAGTTGCGCGTCGGTCCAGGTGGCGCAGAAGGCGCGCATGGCCTCTGCGTCCATGCCGATCAGGGATTGGCGGATCGAGTCGACGTACCACGGCAGTTTGCTCGGGTATTCACGCCGGCCGGGGCCGGACACTGGTGGGTCGATCAGCACCACACGGTTGACGCCCCTGGGGTGCTTGACCGCGCTGCGTACGGCAAAGCGCGCGCCCATGGAATGGCCGACCAAGTGGTAGCTGTCCAGATGAAGTGCGTCGGCAAAGGCGCCAATGTCCTCGGCGCAGGTGTCTGCGCTGTAGTCCAGCCCAGGTCCGGTGGAGGACAGCCCACGCCCGCGCACGTCCAGCACGTAGGTGTCGAAGTGTTCGCCCAGGCGTTCGGCGACGAACCCCCAGGTGATTGCAGGGCTGGTGATGCCCGGGATCAGGATCAGCGCCGGCCCTTTGCCGCCGTAGCGCAGGTAATGCTGGCGAATGCTATTGGCCTGCACGTTGCCGCCATAGAGGAAGGTGCTCACGCGGCCACCCCCGATTTCAGCTCCTGGGCGTACAGGTCATAGCCGTAGACCCAGGCCGGATCTTCCTGGGTGCGCAGCCAGGTGTTGGCGTTGGACACGGCCTGCACGCGGGACGCACGTTCCTTGCGGTTGGCTTCGTAGAGCTGGAAGGCGGTGCGGTAGTCGCTGATCCCGGTTTCCTGCAGGCAGCGGGTGAGCATGGCGGCGTCTTCGATGGCCATGCCCGCGCCTTGGGCCATGTGTGGTTTCATCGGGTGGCAGGCATCGCCCAACAGCACCAGGCGGCCGCGGCTCCACAGCGGCAACGGGTTGCGGTTGCGCAGCGGCCATTTGGTCACGCTTTCGGTGGATTCGATCAGCGCCTGCACGGTGGGGTGGTAACCCTTGAACGCCTCGAACATCTCTTCGCGGCTGCTGTCGACGAAGGCACCCTGGAAGTCCCATTCGGCATGGGGCACACCGGTCACGTAGTAGTACTCGTCGCGCTTGCCGGTGGTGTAGTAGACCATCATGTGACGGTCTTCGGTCCACCACTTGATGCAGTCCTCGAACGTGAGGTCGTACTTGGCCAGCTGGTCGCCACGGATCAGCGCGCGGTGCGCGACCCAGCCGCTGTACAGCGGTTTTTCCACGCCGAGCAGTTCTTCGCGGATCTTTGAGTTGATGCCGTCGGCGCCGATCACGATATCGGCGTAGGTCACTTCGCCGTCGGCAAAGGTCAGGCGCACCTGGGTATCGGTTTCTTCAAGGGTTTCCAGGCGCTTGTTGAAGTGCAGGGTGCCGGGCTTGAGGGTGGACATCTGCAAGGCGTGCAGGTCGCCGCGGTGCACGGTGATATAGGAAGCACCGTAGCCGGTGAGGGGGATGCGCGAGAGGTAGTCGCCGGTTTCGCCGCAACGGCTGAACCAGTGCTCGGGGTGCGAGCCCATCAAGTCCAACTGCTTCTCGATGCCCATGCGGCGGAAGATTTTCATGATGTTGGGGCCCATGTGGATGCCCGCGCCCAACCGGGAAAATTCCGGTGCCTGCTCAAAAACGTCCACGTCGAAGCCAGCTTGTTGCAACAGGGTGGCTGCCGCCGCGCCACCCAGGCCGGCACCGACGATGGCGATTTTTTGTGTGCTTCCCATGGGGCGTGTTCCTCTCTCTTTTTGATTTTTCGGCGGTATCTTTCCGCAAGGTTTTTAAAGTGTATACGCTCATTTTTTGAAATGGGAAGTCCATCGTTGAAAATTTATTTTTGGGCGTCAATCGGCCTGTGTAACGCTTGGTAGCCATTAAATATTAGGTTTGTGTGGGTTGGTAACGGTTTGGCGCGGCGCTTGCAGTCGACCTGCAATTCAGGTCTTATCGTTATTAAATGGCGTATACGCTATAAAAGTGCACTAGAGTGAAGCGCAATGCCTGAACTTGGTGCAACCCAACAGGAGACAGGAAAATGCCGGTAAGCGATTGCGAACTGACCCAGATGTTTGAACATGTGCTGCGGTTGTCGAAGGTCGATGCGACCCAGAGCGTGGCCGTGCTCAAGAGCCATTATTCCGACGCGCGTACCGTGCGTGCCGCAATGGACGCGGCGCAGCGCTTGGGCGCCAAGGTGTACGCAGTGGAATTGCCGTCGTTCAACCATCCACGGGCGATGGGCAATGACATGACCGCCTACTGCGGTGACACCGCACTCACCGGCAATATCGCCGCCCAGCGTGCGCTCGAAGCCGCCGACCTGATCGTCGATACCATGATGCTGCTGCACTCGCCGGAGCAGGAGCAGATCCTCAAGACCGGCACGCGCATCCTGCTGGCTGTGGAGCCGCCGGAAGTGCTGGCGCGCATGCTGCCCAGCGAAGACGACAAGGTGCGCGTACTGGCGGCCGAACAGATGTTGAAGAAAGCGCGTTCGATCCACGTCAAATCCCGCGCCGGCAGCGATTTCCGCGCCGCCTTGGGGCAGTACCCGTCAGTGACTGAATACGGTTTTGCCGATGAACCTGGGCGCTGGGACCACTGGCCGAGTGGTTTTCTGTTCTCATGGCCCAACGAAGAAACCGCCGAGGGCGTGCTGGTGCTGGACATTGGCGACATCCTCCTGCCGTTCAAGACCTACACCCGCGAGAAGATCACCCTGGAGATCGAGAAGGGCTTTATCACCGGGATTCATGGTGGTTTCGAGGCCGAATACCTGCGCGACTACATGAAGTACTTCAACGACCCTGAGGTGTACGGCATCTCCCATATCGGCTGGGGCTTGCAGCCGCGGGCGCAATGGACCGCCATGGGCCTGCATGACAAGAACGACGGCATGTGCATGGATGCGCGGGCGTTCTATGGCAACTTCCTGTTTTCCACCGGGCCGAATACCGAGGTGGGCGGCACGCGCAAGACGCCGTGCCATATGGATATTCCGCTGCGCAATTGCGACGTGTACCTGGATGATGAGGCGGTGGTGATTGCGGGGGATGTGGTGGCCCCCGCAGCGTCCTTGGCTCGCTGAAGATCCCGTGTGGGCAGGGGGCAAGTCCCCTCCCGCATTTTTGAGTGCTTTCAGGCGATGAGTGCCTTGAGTCATTTCGGCATCCCCGCCATCATGCCTTCCCATCGCCAACCACCCACCGAGTCCGCCGTGCCTGATTCCTACGTCTTTTCTGAACAAGTTGGCCACCTGTTGCGCAAGGCCTACCAGCGCCACCTGGCGATCTTTCAGCAGAATGTCGGCGATTCGCAGCTCACTGCTGTGCAGTTCGTCACCCTGTGTGCGCTGCGCGATCACGGTGCAAGTTCCCTGACTGAGCTGGTCAAGGCCACGGCTGTGGACCAGGCGACCATTCGCGGGATTGTCGAACGGCTCAAGGCGAAGGAACTGATTACCCTGGAGCCCGACCCGCAAGACAAGCGCAAGGTGGTGGTCAACCTGTCTGGCGCGGGCGCCGAACTGGTCGCACATACTACGCCGCGCGCGGCACAGATCAGCGAGTTGACCATGAGCAACCTCAACCCCGCCGAACGGGTGGCGGTGCTGTTCCTGCTGCGCAAGATGATCGACGATCCCCAGGACTGATAGCGGCCTGGAGCCGGGCTTGGTTTGGTTAGCGGGCCCGTAGTGGCAAGGGGACCTTGTTGTGGCAAGTGGGCCTGTTGTGGCAAGGGGACTTGTTATGGCAAGGGGACCTGTTGTGGCGAGCCGGCTTGTTGTGGCGAGCGGGCTTGCCCCGCGTTGGGTGGCGAAGCCGCCCCAATAAAGTCGCCGAGTTCTTTCTGAAAAACCGTGGCGCCTGGGGTTAGGGCCGCTTCGCGCCCCAACGCGGGGCAAGCCCGCTCGCCACAACAAGCCCACTCGCCACAACAAGCCCACTCGCCACAACAAACCTGCTCACCACAACAGGTCCCCTTGCCACAACAAGTCCCCTTGTCACAGCACAACCAGCCCACTTGCCACAGAGGATGCGTCCACCCCCTTGGCATCGTTTTTGCTCTGAATTGATGTAGCAGCCACTTCATGAGTCAAGTGTGTCGCGAGGCCCCAGGTCCGTGACGCTTTTTTTTGACTGTTTCATGTAGTGACTACTTCATCAATGGAGACAGGCGAAGCGAATGATCAGCCCCCACATCACGGTAGCGCTTGAGGTCAACGGCCAACCCAGCGAAGTCAGCGCCATGGCGGACACCTCGCTGCTACTGGTGTTGCGCAATGACCTGCAACTCAACGGCCCCAAGTACGGCTGCGGTTTGGGGGAGTGCGGCGCATGTACCGTGATCATCGATGGCGTGGCCGCGCGCTCCTGTGTATTCCCGCTGTCGGGGGCGGCAGGGCGCAAGATCGTCACCCTTGAAGGCCTCGGCACGCGCCAGGCGCCGCACCCGGTGCAGCAGGCCTTTATTGATGAGCAGGCCGCCCAATGCGGTTACTGCCTCAACGGCATGATCATGACCACCAAGGCTTTGCTTGACCGCAATCCCAACCCCAGCGAAGCCGAGGTGCGCAATGAGTTGTCGGGCAACCTCTGCCGCTGTGGCACCCATCTCGAAATCCTCCGCGCGGTGCTGCGTGCCGCCCGCCTTATGACCGTGGATCGATGACCATGACCGATACTCCGCTTTCCCGTGACCAGTGGCTGGCCAAGGCCGGCGTGCTGCTGATCGTCGATGATGTGCTACCGCCTTCCGGTCCGGTGGCCAAGGGCGGGACGCCCACCGTGAAGCCCAAGGAACTGGGATTGTTTATCGCCGTGAACGATGACGGTCTGGTGTACGCCTTCAACGGCCATGTGGACCTGGGCACCGGTATCCGCACCGCGCTGGCGCAGATCGTCGCCGAAGAGCTCGATCTGGACCTGGACCAGGTGAGGATGGTGCTCGGCGACACGGAGCGCGTGCCAAATCAGGGCGCGACGATTGCCAGCGCGACCTTGCAGATTTCCGCAGTGCCGCTGCGTAACGCGGCGGCCGAAGCGCGGCGCTTTCTGCTGGCGCGGGCCGCCGGGCGTTGGGGCGTCAGTACGGCGAGCCTCAAGGTGGAAGCGGGCGTGATTCATGCGTCAGACGGGCGAACCCTCACCTATGGCGAGCTGGTCTGCGGCCAGCGCGATCAGTTGCGCGTCAGCGGTGATGCCCCCTTGAAGGCCCTTGAGGATTATCACCTGGTGGGCAAGGGCGCCGAACGGGTAGACATCCCCGGCAAGGCCACTGGCGAGTTGACCTATGTCCATGACATGCGTGTGCCCGGCATGCTCCATGGTCGGGTGGTGCGCCCGCCGTATGCAGGGCTGGATTGCGGCGACTTTGTCGGCAACAGCCTGTTGAGCGTGGATGAGTCCTCCATCGCGCATATCCCCGGCATCGTCGCGGTGGTGGTGATCCGTGATTTTGTCGGGGTGGTGGCGCTGCGCGAGGAGCAGGCGATCAAGGCCGCCGAGGCGCTGCAGGTGCACTGGAAACCGTGGAACAATGGGTTGCCGGATATGAGCGATGTTGAGCAGGCCATCCGCGACAATCCTCGCGTTCGCCGCACGGTGCTCGACCAGGGCAATGTCGACGAAGCGCTCGCCAATGCCAGCCAGCGCATGCCGCGCAGTTACCTGTGGCCATACCAGATGCACGGCTCCATCGGCCCATCCTGCGGCGTGGCGGATTACACGCCGGCCGGCAGCCGCGTATGGTCCGGCAGCCAGAACCCGCACCTGCTGCGCGCTGACCTCGCTTGGTTGTTGGCCTGCGATGAAGCGCTGATCGAGGTGATCCGCATGGAGGCCGCCGGCTGTTACGGGCGCAATTGTGCCGACGATGTGTGTGCCGACGCGCTGCTGCTGTCGCGCGCGGTGGGCAAGCCGGTGCGCGTGCAACTGAGCCGTGAACAGGAACACCTGTGGGAGCCCAAGGGCACCGCGCAGCTGATGGAAGTGGATGGCGGCCTCAACGCCGACGGCAGCATTGCCGCCTACGATTTTGAAACCAGCTACCCCTCGAATGGCGCGCCGACCCTGGCGCTGTTGTTGACCGGTCGTGTCGAGCCGGTGGCGGCGATGTTCGAGATGGGCGACCGCACCTCGATTCCACCCTATGACATCGAGTCCATGCGCGTGACCATCAACGACATGGCACCCATCGTGCGGGCTTCGTGGATGCGTGGCGTATCGGCCTTGCCCAACACCTTCGCCCACGAATCCTATATCGACGAACTGGCGTTCGCTGCCGGCGTGGACCCGGTGGAATACCGCCTGCGTTATCTCAAGGATGAGCGCGCCATCGATCTGGTCAAATCCACCGCTGAACGCGCCAACTGGTCGCCGCGCACTGCGCCGATGCAGACCGCCAGCGAAGACCACCTGCTGCGCGGCCGCGGCTTTGCCTACGCGCGCTACATCCATAGCAAATTCCCAGGTTTCGGTGCGGCCTGGGCGGCGTGGGTGGCGGACGTGGCGATCGACAAGCAGACCGGCGATGTGTCGGTGACGCGGGTAGTGATCGGCCATGACGCAGGGATGATGATCAACCCGGCGGGCGTGCAACATCAGATCCACGGCAATGTGATCCAGTCCACCAGCCGCGTACTCAAAGAGCGCGTGACGTTTGAAGAGTCGACGGTGGCGAGCAAGGAGTGGGGCGGTTACCCGATCCTGACCTTTCCCGAAGTGCCGCAGATCGATGTGATGATGATGCCGCGCCAGGATCAACCGCCCATGGGCGCCGGTGAGTCGGCGTCGGTGCCCAGCGCGGCGGCGATTGCCAATGCGATCTACGACGCCACCGGGATTCGCTTTCGCGAGTTGCCGATCACCCCGGAACGTGTGCTGGCGGCGTTGAATGCCGGCACCTTGGGGGAGCCCGCCAAGTCGCCGGAAAAACGCCGCAAGTGGTGGTTCGGTGCGCTGTTCGCCACCCTGGGCGCGGTGCTGGCCACGGCCTGGCCGTTTCACAGCGAGATTGCACCCATAGCGCCGCCCAGCGCCGGCACCTGGTCCAAGGCCACGCTGGAACGCGGGCGTTTGCTGGCGGCGGCAGGGGATTGCGCGGTGTGCCATACGGCGCCTGGTGGAGCGGCCAATGCTGGTGGCCTGGCGATGCAGACGCCGTTCGGCACGCTGTACAGCAGCAATATCACCCCGGATGTCGAGACCGGCATTGGCGCCTGGTCATACCCCGCGTTCGAGCGGGCGATGCGCGATGGGATTGGCCGTGACGGACGCAACCTGTACCCGGCGTTTCCCTATACGGCGTTTCGCAACATCAACGATGCCGACATGCAGGCGCTGTACGCCTACCTGATGGCCCAGGCGCCGGTTAGCCAGGCGCCGACGCCGAATGCCATGAGGTTTCCGTTCAATCTACGGCCCCTGATGGCGGGGTGGAATGCACTCAATCTGCGTCGCGGTGAAATCACCCCGCAGCCTGAACGCAGTGAGCAATGGAATCGCGGCAATTATCTGGTGAACGGCTTGGGGCACTGCGCGGCGTGCCATTCGCCGCGCAATCTGATGGGGGCAGAGAAGGGCGGCAAGGCGTTCCTGGCCGGTGGCATCGTGGACGGCTGGGAGGCCCCGGCGCTGACGGGGCTGTCGAAGGCGCCGACGCCGTGGACCGAAGATCAGTTGTTCACGTATTTGAGTACCGGTTATGCCGATGCCCATGGCGTGGCGGCAGGCCCGATGGGGCCGGTGGTCAGTGAGTTGTCGAAATTGCCCAAGGCGGATATCCGTGCGATGGCGGTGTACCTGGCGTCGCTGAAGGCCGAGGCCGTTGCTGACGTGCAGGTGGCGACCCCGGTGCCAAATCCCAATGGCCGGCGTGTGTTCGAGGGCGCGTGCAAAGCCTGCCATGCCGATGGCCTGGGGCCGAAATTGTTTGGGGTCAGCCCGTCACTGGCGACCAATACCAATGTGCACAGCGATCGGCCGGACAATTTGATCAAGGTGATCCTGCAAGGCATCAACAACCCGGCCACACAGGATCTGGGCTATATGCCGGGCTTCAAGGACAGCCTGTCGAACACTCAGGTGGCGGATCTGGTGGCCTATCTGCGCGGGCGATTTGCGCCGAATGCGCCAGGCTGGGAAGGGCTGGAACAGAAGGTCGCCCACCTACGCGCCAACCCTGGTACGCACTGACACTATTATGGCGAGCGGGCTTGCGCCCACAGGTGGGTCCGGTTTCTACAAGGGGGGCGGTGTGACGCCCCGGACCACCAGGTCACTGATAAATCCCAGCCAATCCTGCTGCGGCCCCTTGTTCGACAAATCCTCCCCCAGGAACGAGCTGAGGGTATGGCGGTTGGAGTTATAGAAGTAGCACAGCGAGGCGATCATCAAGTACACGTGCTTGAGGTCGACATCCTCGCGGAATACGCCCTGGGCCTGGCCGGCTTCGATAATCGGCCGCAATACGCCAACCGCTTCGCCTGACAGCCGTCGCATCTCACCCGACTGCCGGGCGTGCTTGCCTTGGTGCAGGTTCTCGATGCTCAGGATCGCCACGAACTCCGGGTGCTTGACGTAGTAGTTCCAGATAAACCCCACCAGGTCGCGCAGGGCCTGCACGGGTGTGTCGAGGTTCAGCTTGAGTTTGCCTTCGGCTTGGTTGAATTGCTCGTAGGTGTGTTCCAGCACGCAGACGAACAGGTGTTCCTTGCTGCCGAAATAGTAATAGAGCATGCGGTCGTTGGAGTCGGCCTCCTTGGAGATGGTATCGACGCGGCCGCCGGAATAGCCGTCGCGGGTGAACACCTTGACCGCCGCCTGGAGGATGCGTGCGCGGGTCTGGTCGGCCTGTTGTGCCCGAATGCCGGTCTTCTTGATCACCATGTCAAAGTGCCTCGCACGACAGTTTGGGCGCGGAATATAGCATGGGGATTTTCCGCTCCGTTCTGTGACCGACAAGTTCTGTAATAAAAACGCCATTGCGCTGGGGATTCAATCCGCGCCGGGCTATTTTGGTGCATCTCAATAATTAGAGTAGCCATGGATGAAATACCAACCCTTCAGCCGCACATTAATTGCCACTGCGCTGGTGTTGACGGTCAGCGGCGTGCACGCCGCCTCCCAGGCCCCGGTGGCCGGTGAAAATGGCATGGTGGTGACCGCCCAGCATTTGGCCACTCATGTGGGCGTGGATGTACTCAAGGCTGGCGGCAATGCGGTGGATGCGGCCGTAGCCGTCGGCTACGCGTTGGCGGTGGTGTATCCGGCGGCGGGTAACCTCGGCGGCGGCGGCTTTATGACCGTGCAACTGGCCGACGGGCGCAAGACCTTCCTCGACTTCCGCGAAAAAGCCCCCTTGGCGGCCACCGCCGACATGTACCTGGACAAGGACGGCAATGTCGTTGACGGCCTCAGCGCCAAGGGCCATCTGGCGGTCGGCGTTCCCGGCACGGTGTCGGGCATGGAGCTGGCCTTGAGCAAATACGGCACCCTCAAGCGCGCCCAGGTGATTGCCCCGGCGATCAAGCTGGCGGAAAACGGCTTTGAACTGGAACAGGGCGATATCGACCTGCTGCACACCGCCACTGGCGAGTTCGAAAAAGACAAGGACCTGCGCGCGATCTTCCTGCACAACGGCCAACCGATGCAGGTGGGCCAGAAGCTGGTCCAGAAAGACCTGGCCAAGACGTTGAAAGAAATCTCTGCCAAGGGCAGCGACGGTTTCTATAAAGGCTGGGTGGCCAAGGCGTTGGTGGATTCCAGCCAGGCCGGCAAAGGCATCATCACCCAGGCTGACCTCGACAAGTACAAGACCCGCGAACTGGCGCCTATCGAGTGCGACTATCGCGGCTACCACGTGGTCTCGGCGCCGCCACCGAGCTCCGGGGGCGTGGTGATCTGCCAGATCATGAACATCCTCGAAGGCTACCCGATGGCCGACCTGGGCTATCACTCGGCCCAGGGCCTGCACTACCAGATCGAAGCGATGCGCCATGCCTATGTGGACCGCAACAGCTACCTCGGCGATCCGGACTTCGTGAAGAACCCGATCGAGCATCTGCTCGACAAAAACTACGCCACGAAACTGCGTGACGCGATCGAGCCGAACAAGGCCGGCGACTCCCAGGCGATCAAGCCCGGCGTATCGCCCCATGAAGGCAACAACACCACTCACTACTCCATCGTCGACAAGTGGGGCAACGCGGTGTCGGTGACCTACACCCTCAACGACTGGTTCGGTGCCGGCGTGATGGCGAGCAAGACCGGGGTGATCCTCAACGATGAAATGGACGACTTTACCGTCAAGGTCGGCGTGCCGAACATGTATGGGCTGGTGCAGGGTGAAGCCAACGCCATCGCACCGGGCAAGGCGCCGTTGTCGTCGATGAGCCCGACCATCGTGACCAAGGACGGCAAGGCCGTGATGGTCGTCGGTACGCCGGGTGGCAGCCGCATCATCACCGCCACCTTGCTGACCATCCTCAATGTCATCGACTACAAGATGAACATTCAGGAAGCCGTCGACGCGCCGCGTTTCCACCAACAGTGGACGCCAGACACCACCAACCTCGAAACCTTTGCGGTGAGCCCCGACACCCAGAAGATCCTCGAAAGTTGGGGCCACAAGTTTGCCGGGCCTCAGGATGCCAACCACCTGGCCGCGATCCTGGTGGGCGCACCGTCGCTGGAGGGCAAGCCAGTGGGGAATAACCGCTTCTATGGGGCCAATGACCCGCGTCGTAATACGGGGCTGTCGCTGGGCTACTAACTGCTGCAATGCGCTGTAGGAGCGAGCATGCTCGCTCCTACAGTATCTGTTTGACTGCCGCGAAGGCCTTGGCGCGGCGCGCTTCCCAATCCCCTCGAATCACCACCACCGCCTGTCGATGCTGCTGCATCCACTCCAGGCCATCCTGGAAAAACGCCTGGCGGTCGGCCAATTGCGGTTGGCAGCGCTGGCCATCCGCAGTCCATTCCACATCCTCCGGGGATAGCAGCAGGTGCAGGTCGTAGTGCCGGGCCAGCAGTTCGTCGTCGAGCCACGCCGGGTAGTCGCCGAACAGGGTCTGGCTCCACAGTTTGTTGGTCAGCAGGTGCGTGTCGAGGATCAGCAGGTGCGGTTGTTCGGCGCGGGCGGCGTCTTCCCAGGCCAGTTGGCCACGAGCGATGGCCGGAATGTCGGCCAGGCGGGTGTCACGCTGATGCTGGTCGATGAAATAGCGCACGTATTCCCCCACCATCAGCCCGCCGAAATGGGCTTGCAGTTCGCTCGCCAGCCAGCTTTTACCGCTGGATTCGGGGCCGGCCAGTACCACTACTTTCATGCGTGCAACGCCGGGTCGGCGCGCCATTCACGCCAGCCTTGCACGGCGATCACCGTGAACAAGGCGTAAAGCGCGGCGGTGAGGTAGAGGCCTTTGTAGAGAAACAGCCCGACGAAGATCACATCGAGGGCGACCCACAGCGGCCAGCACTGCACGCGCTTCTGCGCCATCCACATCTGCGCCACCAGGCTGAAGCCAGTCAGGGCGGCATCGAGCCAGGGTTGGGCGGCGTCGGTCCAGTGGGCCATGGCAGCGCCGAGCAGCAGGCTGCCGACCGCACCGATGGCCAGGCTGGTCATGATTGCAGGCCAGCCCAGGCGGGTGACCTGGCGGCCTTGCCTGACCTCGCCGGCGCGGGTCCACTGCCACCAGCCGTACACCTGCAAGGCGGCGTAGACCACCTGTAGCAGCATGTCGGAGTAGAGTTTCACGTCATAGAACACCCAAGTGTAGAGCAGCACCATCACCAGTCCGATGGGCCAGCACCAGGGGTTTTGCTTGACTGTCAGCCAGACAGCGATCACCCCCAGGGCGGCGGCGAACAGTTCAAGCCCGGACATGGTGGTTCCTTGGGAGAGTGGGAGAGGGCCGGGATTGTAACCAGAGGCAGGCAATCTTCAAAACACCGGAGGGCAAATGTGGGAGGGGCGGTGCGACGATTCGACTTGCCCCCTCCCACAGGTTGAACGGCGCTAGACCTTGAATTGGCGCAGCAAGCCTTCGAGTTGCTCGCTCAGGCTACGCAGGTGCGCACTGGCCACGCTGGACTGTTCTGCCGCCAGCGCCGTGCTGTGGGACAGCCCGGCGGCCTGGGTCACGTTCTGGTTGATGTCTTCCACTACGTGCGCCTGTTGCAGGGTGGCGCTGGCAATCGAGGCGTTGAGGCCGTTGAGGTTTTGCAGCGCCTGACCGATGGCGGTGAGGCTGGCACCGGCCTGGCCGGCCTGTTCGATGGTCAGTTGCGAGGCGCTGTGGCTATCGCTGATGACCTTGACCGCGGCTTCCGAGTGACCTTGCAGGCGCTCGATCATCGCCTGGATTTCAGCCGTGGATTTTTGCGTGCGCTGGGCCAGCAGGCGCACTTCATCCGCGACCACGGCAAACCCGCGCCCTTGCTCGCCGGCCCGCGCGGCTTCGATCGCGGCGTTCAAGGCGAGCAGGTTGGTCTGGTCGGCGATCGAGCGGATCACTTCGAGCACGCCGCCGATCTGGGTGCTTTCACTGGACAGGGTACGGATCACTTCCACGGCCTGGCTGATGGTGGTGGACAGTTGGTCGATCTGTTGCAGGCTGCTGTCGATATTGACCTGGCCCTGCTGTGCCTGGGCCTGGGCGTCGCGCATTTCACTGGCGGCGTGCTCGGCGTTTTTCGCCACGTCCTGCACGCCGTAGGTGACTTCATTGATCGCGGTGGCCACCAGCTCCATCTGCTGCGACTGTTGCTGGCTGCGGTCATGGGCCTGGGAGGCGTTGTTGCCCAGCTCGGTGGACGACTGTCCCAGGGCATTGGCGCAGACCTGCAATTGGCTGACGACCTGGCGCAGCTTGGCGGTAAAACTGTTGAAATGCTGGGACAACTGGGTGACTTCGTCCCGGCCGTGGGTGTCGAGGCTGCGGGTCAGGTCGCTTTCGCCGCTGGCGATATTGCCCATGGCGTTCACGGCTTCCTGCAATGGCCGCACGATGCTGCGCACGATCAGCGAGACCAGCAGGGCCATGACCACGGCGATGGCCAGGCCGATCCCCGACGCTTTCCACACCTGCACATTGAACTCGGCCTGGACATCATCCACATACACGCCGGAGCCGATGATCCAGCCCCAGGGCTCGAACAGTTGGATATACGAGGTCTTCTCAACCGGTGCGTCGGACCCCGGCTTCGGCCAACGGTAGCTGATGATCCCGGCGCCCTTGGTCTTGGCCAGGCTGACGAACTCGTTGAACACGGCAAAGCCGTCCGGGTCGCGGATCGCCGAGAGGTTCTGGCCATCGAGCTTGGGGTTGGCCGGGTGCATGATCATCACCGGCGTCAGGTCGTTGATCCAGAAATAATCGTCATGGCCATAGCGCAAACCGCGCACCGCGCTCAGGGCTTGTTTTTGCGCAGCTTCGCGGGTCATGACGCCGGTGGTTTCGAGGCTGTGATAAAAAGTCAGGATTCCGCTGGCGGTCTGTACCACGTTCTGGGTCTGTTGGCGCTTGGCCTGATAAAGGTCGCCATGGATCTGCTTGAGCATCAGCAAACCCAGGGTCAGCAGCATCAGCACGGCGACTATCAGGATCAGCCAGAGGCGCCGGCTGATCGACATATTGCGCAAACTGTTCATCGTCCTGTCACTCCGTGCTTTTTATAATTGTGGCCGTCGCATCGACATTTCCGGCTTGTCTGATAGGCTTTCGGCCTGAAATTGGAAAACCTGAGTACTGCCTGATTTTTCACAGAATTTTTGCAGACCGGCGTTGAATCTCAACACCGGGCACTTTAGTGCGCTCGTTGTCAGTGAACCATTAAAAAGACTAGCGAGGCTTGCCGTAGCGCAAGACCTTTGGGGGAAGTATGGATTTGTGGACCGCCGCACAGGCATTGATACTCGGCGTGGTGGAGGGGCTGACGGAGTTCCTGCCCATCTCCAGCACCGGTCACCAGATTATCGTCGCCGACTTGCTCGACTTCGGCGGTGAACGCGCCATGGCGTTCAACATCATCATCCAGCTCGGCGCGATCCTCGCGGTGGTCTGGGAGTTTCGGCGCAAGATTCTCGATGTGGTCACTGGCCTGCCGACCCAGCGCAATGCCCAGCGATTCACGCTCAACCTGTTGATCGCGTTCCTGCCGGCGGTGGTGCTGGGGGTGATTTTCGCCAACCTGATCCACCATTACCTGTTCAACCCGATCACTGTGGCCACGGCGCTGGTAGTGGGCGGCATCATCATGTTGTGGGCCGAGCGCCGCCAACACGAAGTGCATGCCGAGACCGTCGATGACATCACCTGGAAAGACGCGCTGAAGGTGGGCTTTGCCCAGTGCCTGGCAATGATCCCCGGCACCTCGCGTTCCGGCTCGACCATTATCGGTGGCCTGCTGTTTGGCCTGTCGCGCAAGGCCGCCACCGAGTTCTCGTTCTTCCTGGCCATGCCGACCATGGTCGGTGCGGCGGTGTATTCGGGCTACAAGTACCGTGACCTGTTCCAGCCGGCCGACCTGCCGGTGTTCGCCGTCGGCTTTGTCACCTCGTTCATCTTCGCGATGATCGCGGTCAAGGGCCTGCTCAAGTTCATCGCCAGCCACAGCTATGCGGCGTTTGCCTGGTATCGAATTGCCTTCGGCTTGCTGATCCTGGCGACCTGGCAGTTCGGTTGGATCGACTGGGCAGCGGCCAAGGCATGACGATTCAACACCCGCGCCTGAAGGCGCTGATCTTCGCACTGTTGTGCGCCGCGCCGCTGTTGGGGTCGGTGCTGGTGTGGCGGCGCGGTGAAACCGTGATCCCGTTGGTGGCCTATGGCGTGGTCAGCGTGGTGGCGTTCTTTTTGTACTGGAATGACAAGCGCAAGGCGCGCGCCGACAGCAGGCGCACCCCGGAAAACATCCTGCACGCCGTTGAGCTGGCGGGTGGCTGGCCGGGGGCGTTGATTGCCCAGCAGGTGTTCCGCCACAAGACGCGCAAGGTGTCTTACCAGGTGCTGTTCTGGGCAATCGTGCTGTTGCACCAGGTGTTCTGGCTGGATCAGTTATTCCTGGGCGGCACCTTGGGTTCAATCCTCTAGCAACAACCCGATCTGCGTGCGCTTGGGCAGCTTGCTCACCACCAGCTGGTGGGAGCGCTGCAACAAACCGCGCAACTCCTCGGCGCCCAACGGGTAGGGCGTGTTCATGATGATCCACTGCGCGCGTGCCAGGTAGGGCGCCGGGTGGATGCCTGGGCGATCCACGTGGCCGAGGAACAGCTCTTTGTCGACCTTGAACGCCAACGAGTCACCGCGCAGGTGCTGCACGGCGAACATCTTGTTGCCGGCGATCGAGAACACCCGTACGCCGCCCCATTTGTAGTCTTCCCGAGCGCCCGGCAGGCTCAGGCAGAAGTGTGCGACTTGTGCTTCGGTCATGTTCATAGCAAGCGGTCTCCACAGTCTTTGAAGCCTTCTTCCAGGTAGTCGATCCAGGCACGAATGGCCGGCAGTACGCCGCGCCGATGCGGGTATACGGCCTGCAGCCAGCCGCCCGGCAGCGACCACTGCGGCAACAGTTGTACCAATCGGCCGCTGGCCAATTCCTCTTCGCAATACATCATCGGCAGTACAGTAAAGCCGAGCCCCATGATCGCGCTGGCCTTGCGCACGATAAAGTCGTCGATGCCCAGCCGCGCCTCCATCACCAGGTCCTGGGGATTGCCCTGGGGGTCGAGAACGCGCAGGTGCACCATGCGGTCGGCTTCCAGTGCGCCGAGTACCGGCAGTTGCTTGAGGTCATCAAGGTCGTTGACCTGCCGGTGGCGCATGAACTCGGGGCTGGCAACCAGCACGGTCTGGGCCTGGCGCAGGCGCTTGGTTACCAGCAGCGGGTCTTCATCGCCCAGCTCGCGCACGCGCAGGGCCACGTCAATGCCTTCGGCTACCAGGTCCACGCGACGGTTGACCAGGGTCATTTCCAGTTGCACCAACGGGTGGGCGGCGAGAAACCCGGCGACCAGTTCCGGCAGGATGTGTTGGGCCATGCCCACCGGGCAGCTGACACGCAGACGCCCGCGGGGTTCGCTGGACATGCTGGCCACGGCCTCATCGGCCATTTCCGCTTCCAGCAACATTGCCTGGCAATGGCGCAGGTAGCGCTCGCCGACGGCGGTGAGGGTCAATTGCCGGGTGGTGCGTTGCAACAGGCGCGCGCCCAAGCGTTCTTCCAGCTCGGCAATGCGCCGCGACAGGCGCGATTTAGGAATTCCCAGCAGGCGTCCGGCCGCCGCAAAGCCGCCGGATTCGACGACTTTGGCGAAATAGTAGAGGTCATTGAGGTCTTGCATGATGGGCCTATTGTCCTGTCAGTGGGACGAACTATCGCATTTCAACCACCTTATCGGCTATTGGTTTCATGCGTAGGCTTAACACCATCTAATCCTTACCGCTGACCTTATTTGGAGCTTTCCCATGAAACTGTTGCATATCGATTCCAGCATCCTCGGTGACAACTCGGCTTCCCGTCAGCTCAGTGCCGGCGTGGTCAAAGCCTGGCAAGCGGCTGAGCCGGGTGTGGAAGTCACCTATCGCGACCTGGCCAACGAAGGTATCAGCCACTTCTCCGGCGCGACCCTGGGGGCCCTGGGGACTGCCGCGGACCTGCGTGATGCTGCGCAAAAACACGAGGCTGACCTGAGCGCATCGACCCTGGCTGAATTCCTCGCCGCCGATGCTGTTGTGATCGGTGCGCCGATGTACAACTTCACCATTCCGACCCAGCTCAAGGCCTGGATCGACCGCATCGCGGTTGCCGGCCAGACCTTCCGTTACACCGAAGCCG
Organism: Pseudomonas sp. FG86; assembly: GCF_057808775.1. Taxonomy (NCBI): domain Bacteria; kingdom Pseudomonadati; phylum Pseudomonadota; class Gammaproteobacteria; order Pseudomonadales; family Pseudomonadaceae; genus Pseudomonas; species Pseudomonas sp. FG86. The sequence goes on from NZ_JBMDIS010000031.1 coordinate 37,482, forward strand.
GCCCGGAAGGCCTGTGCGGCAACAAGAAAGTCATCATCGTCTCCACGTCCGGTGGCTTGCATGTTGGCCAGGCAACGGGTGTGGCCCATGAGGAGTACCTCAAAGTCATGCTGGGCTTCCTCGGTATCACCGACATCGAATTCGTCCGTGCCCACGGCCTGGCGTACGGCGACGACGCTCGCAGCAAAGCCCTGAACGACGCCAACGTACTCATCAACGAACAATTGTTCGCCGCCGCGTAAGGCTTGTGTAAATTTCGCCGTTGACCGGTTTCAATCCGAAGCCGGGCGCCTAAACTCTGTATTCTGATCGCCTGAAAAGTGATCGGAGTACGGAGTTTTTTCGTTTGCGCGCAGTCTTTACTTTGGCCCAGGTTATGCAGCATGGGTATATCACTCGGTGCGAGTACCTTGAACCATGGACTTTTCAATCAGACATGCCGCGGGTGTTGAGCGTGGTTGCACAGCAAAGGTGGACATCCTCATGATGCGTCTTTGTGCTGTTTTGGTTCTTTCCCTGCTCGGCGGCCTGGTTTCAGTGCACGCCGCACCCGCACCGCACCCGCATTGGAGCGTGGGCTTCCATCGCATGACATTTCTCGATCCGCTGGATCTGCAGCCGATGAAAGCCGTTGCGTTCTACCCATCCACCGACGACGAGCACAGCACGCAGCTGGGGCCCTATCACGTCGCCGCTACCGAAGATTCCAAGATTGCCATCGGCCGCTTCCCGATGTTGATGCTGTCCCATGGCAACACCGGCACGCCGCTGGCCCTGCATGACCTGGCCACCTCGCTGGCGCGCAAGGGCTTTGTGGTGGTGGCGGTGTTGCACCCCGGCGACAACTACAAGGATCACAGTCGCCTGGGCACGGTCAGCAACCTGTATGGGCGGCCGATCCAGATTTCCGAAGCGATCACCGCGACCCTGGCGGACCCCATGCTGTCACCGTTCGTCAACGTCGATCAGGTGGGGGTCATTGGTTACTCGGCCGGTGGCGAAACCGCTTTGATCCTGGCGGGCGCCAAGCCTGATTTCGACCGCCTGCGCCGCTATTGCCAGGAGCGCCCGGAAGACCGCGATGCCTGCACCACCAAGGGTGAACTGGTGGTAGACCGCGATGACCTGCAGCCGCAATCCGATCCGCGTATCCATGCCTTGATGTTGATGGCGCCGCTGAGCTTGATGTTCGGCCGCCACACCCTGGCCGATGTGCATGTGCCGGTGCTGCTCTACAGCGGCGACGGCGACAAGCTGGTGGCGGTGGACAAGAATGCCGCCGCCCTGGCGCGCAAGTTGCCGGAACCGCCGGACTTCAAACTGCTGGCCGGGGCAGGGCACTTCGTATTCATGGCGCCGTGCGACAGCGATCAACTGGCGTTGATGCCGGCGATCTGCACCGACGCCGATGGGGTCGACCGCGAAGGCATTCACCGCGACCTGATCTCCGAGGCCGGGCGCTTTTTCAGTCATACCCTGGGGCAGTCCACCCGCGCCGGTTTGCAGACGGCCGATCAGTAAGCGCGGCGCTTGAGCAGCAGGGTCACGCCCAGCGCCGTGACTGACAACAGCGCCGCGCAGAAGAAGATCCAGCCGTAACCCAGGTTCAGCGCCACGGCGCCCATCAACGGCCCGGCAATCGCCAGGGCCAGGTCGAAAAACACCGCATAGGCACTCAGCCCCGCGCCCCGGCTGCTGTTGGGCACCTGCTTGATGGCTTCCACACCCAGCGCGGGGTACACCAGCGACAGACCGAAGCCGGTCAGCCCCGCACCGATCAGTGCCACGCCAGTGGACGGCGCAAGCCACAGCAGGGTCAGGCCCAGGGTCTCGATGATCATGCAGGCGATCGCTGCCCTGAAACCGCCAAACCGGCTGATGGCCGAGATAAACACCAGGCGCGAGACAATAAAGCACACACCGAATACCGTCAGGCAGTAGGCCGCGCCTTGCCAGCCGCGATTGAGGTAATACAGGGTGATAAAAGTGGTCAGGGTGCCGTAGCCGATCGAGGCCAGGCACAGGCTGGCGCCAAACGGTGCGATACGCCCGAATACTGCCCAGAACGGCAGGCGCTCGCCACGTACCACCGGCACCGAAGGTTTGTTGCGGATCAGCACCAGGCCCAGGGCTGCCAGCGCCGCCAGCGCGACCCCCAGGCTGGTATAGCCGTACTCGGCAACCATCACCACGCCCAGCGGCGCACCGATGGCAATGGCGCCATAGGAGGCGATGCCATTCCAGGAAATCGAGCGTGCGGTGTGCTCGGCGCCAACCTGGCCCATGCACCAACTGATGGTGCCCACGCCGATCAGGCCCTGGGCCACGCCGAGCAACAAGCGCCCGGCAATCAGGATGCCCAGGCTCAGCGCCGGCAGACTTTCCATCAGTGTCGCGACAAACGTCAGCACGCCACTGACCAGGATACCGGCCAAGCCCAGCACGATCGCACGCTTGGTGCCCACGGTGTCGGACATGCGCCCAGCCATGGGGCGGCTGAGCAGGGTGGCCAGGTACTGCGAGCCGATGGTGACCCCGGCCACCACGGCACTGAAGCCCAATTGCTCGTGCACATAGCCTGGAATCACCGCAATCGGCAGGCCGATGCAGATAAAGGCAATGAAGGTGTAGAAGACGATGGAGACGATCTGCAGGGTGATCGACAATGAGCTGGGGGTGGCGGCAGGCATGGGTGCTCGTTCGCGGGCGGGCGGTGAGCGCATCATGGCAAGGGCTTGGGGGAAAAGGAAGCAGCCTAACTAATTTGGCTGATGAATAGGCTTGCCGGGGGCAGCGTGAGTTTGCTGTGTCGAGCGGGCTTGCTGTAGTGAGACGGTTCGCTGTGGCGAGCGGGCTTGTTGTGGCGAGCGGGCTTGCCCCGCGTTGGGCTGCGAAGCAGCCCCAATAAAAAAACACCGCGTTCTGCCAGGCAAAACACGGTGTTTGGTTTTAGGGCCGCTTCGCCGCCCAACGCGGGGCAAGCCCGCTCGCCACAGCCAACCCTCTCACTACAGCAAGCCCGCTCGCCACTTCAGGTCGCTGCTTTTAGAACACCACGCCTTGGCTGCGCAGGTAGTCGTCATAGGTGCCGCTGAAGTCGATCACGCCGTTGGCGCTCAACTCGATGATGCGGGTGGCCAGGGACGATACGAACTCACGGTCGTGGCTGACGAAGATCAACGTGCCGGGGTAGTTTTCCAGGGCCAGGTTCAGCGCCTCGATGGATTCCATGTCCAAGTGGTTGGTCGGTTCATCCATGATCAGCACGTTCGGCTTTTGCAGGATCAGCTTGCCGAACAGCATGCGGCCTTGCTCACCACCGGAGATGACCTTGACCGACTTGAGGATCTCATCGTTGGAGAACAGCATGCGGCCCAGGGTGCCACGGATCACTTGCTCGCCTTGGGTCCACTGGCCCATCCAGTCGAACAGGCTCATGTCGTTTTCGAAGTCACTTGCGTGATCCTGGGCGTAGTAGCCCAGTTCTGCGGCGTCGGTCCACTTGACGCTACCGGCATCCGGGGTCAGTTCGTTGACCAGGGTACGCAGCAGGGTGGTCTTGCCGATACCGTTCGGGCCGATGATCGCCACGCGCTCGCCGGCTTCGACCTGGAAGCTGAAGTCCTTGAACAGCGGCTTGCCGTCGAAGCCTTTGGCCATGCGATCGACGATGACTGCCTGGCGGTGCAGCTTTTTGGTCTGTTCGAAACGGATAAACGGGCTCACGCGGCTCGAAGGCTTGACCTCGGCCAGCTGGATCTTGTCGATCGCCTTGGCACGGGAAGTCGCCTGCTTGGCTTTCGAGGCGTTGGCCGAGAAGCGGCTGACGAAGGATTGCAGTTCGGAGATCTGCGCTTTCTTCTTGGCGTTGTCCGACAGCAATTGCTCGCGGGACTGGGTCGCCACGGTCATGTACTCGTCGTAGTTGCCCGGGAACAGGCGCAGCTCGCCGTAGTCCAGGTCAGCCATGTGGGTGCACACGCTGTTCAGGAAGTGACGGTCGTGAGAGATGATGATCATCAGGCTGGAGCGCTGGGTCAGGATGTTTTCCAACCAGCGGATGGTGTTGATGTCCAAGTGGTTGGTCGGTTCGTCGAGCAACAGCACTTCAGGATCGGAGAACAGCGCCTGGGCCAGCAATACGCGCAGTTTCCAGCCAGGGGACACTTCGCTCATCGGGCCGAAATGCTGTTCCAGGGGAATGCCCAGGCCCAGCAGCAGCTCACCGGCACGGGATTCGGCGGTGTAGCCGTCCATCTCGGCGAATTCGGTTTCCAGCTCGGCCACGGCCATGCCGTCGTCTTCGCTCATTTCCGGCAGCGAGTAGATGCGGTCGCGCTCGGCCTTGACCTTCCACAGCTCCTCGTGGCCCATGATCACGGTGTCGAGCACGGTGAATTCTTCGTAGGCGAACTGGTCCTGGCGCAGTTTACCCAGGCGAACATTTGGTTCCAGCATGACCTGGCCGCCGGACGGATCGAGATCGCCGCCTAGGATTTTCATGAAGGTCGACTTGCCGCAACCGTTGGCACCGATCAGACCATACCGGTTGCCGGCGCCGAACTTGACCGAGACGTTCTCGAAGAGCGGCTTGGCGCCGAACTGCATGGTGATGTTAGCTGTGGAGATCAATTACTTTACCTATCAATGGGTTGCGAGCGTGGCGGCGTGAGCCTCCAGGCATGCGTCAACAGCGACATCAAGGCGCGAAACCCGGTCGCTGAGCAAAAAATGGGGGATGTGTGTTGGAATTTGGCGCGCATTGTCGCATATGTCAGGCGACAGTTGTATGGCACGCGAAAGATGGTTTTTCCAGCGTCTCCGGCATGGCCAGCCACAACAGCGCCAAGGCCAAGGCCGCAACACCGGCCAGGGTCAGGAACGCGGCGTTATAGCCGGCTTGTTGCACCACGAAACCGGCCAGGCTGTTGCTCAATGCCGCCCCCAGGCCAAACACAGTGGACAGCGCGCCCAGGCTGACGTTGAAACGCCCGGTGCCCTGGGTCAGGTCCTTGACGATGACCGGGAACAGCGCGCCGAAAATGCCCGCGCCGATGCCGTCGAGCATCTGTACCGCGACCAGCCAATAGGGATCGTTGGACAAGGTATACAGCACGCCCCGCAACGGCAGAATCATGAAGCCGATCAGCAGCAGCGGTTTGCGCCCCCACAGGTCGGCCTTGGCGCCCACCAGCCAGGCCATCGGCACCATTACCAGTTGTGCGGCGACGATGCAGGCCGAGGTCAGTGGCGTGGCCATGTGCAAGTTGATCTGCGACAGCTTCTGGCTGACCAGTGGCAGCATGGCCGCATTGGCCAAGTGAAACAGCGCGCAGCAGATCGCGAACAGCAGCAACGGCCGGTTGGCCAGCAAAACGGCCACGCCGGATGGCTGCTCATGCGCGGTGTGATGGGCAGGATCGAAGCCCCGGGCGACCTCATGGTCGATCGTCTTGGCCGACACGCAACTGACCGCGACGATACTGGCGACCGCCATAAACGCCATCAGGTAGAACACCACCACCGGCCCGAACAGATAGGCGAGGCCACCGGCCAGCAGCGCAGCCACGGCATTGCCGGCGTGGTTGAAGGTTTCATTACGTCCGGTGCGGCGGGTAAAGGCCCGTGGCCCGGTGATGCCGAGGGAAATCGCGGAGATCGCCGGGGCAAACACCGAGGCTGCAACGGCGCTGGCGGCCTGGGTCAGCGCCACCAGGCTGAACGAACTGACAAAGGGCAGCATCAGGCAACTGGCGGTGACCAATAGCCCCGCAACCGCGATCACCGCGCGTTTGCTGCGAGTGCGATCGATCAGCGCGCCTGCCGGGCCTTGGGTGATCAAGGCGGCGATTCCGGCCAGGGTCATGACCACGCCAATGCTAGCCGGGTCCCATTGGTGCACGGCCAACAAGTAAATCGCCAGGTACGGTCCCAGGCCGTCACGCACATCGGCCAGGAAGAAATTCAGGCTGTCCAGGGACAAGGTGGTGCGCAGGTCGTTGTGATGGGCCACGGTGCGATCTTCGAGGAGCGGTGTTCAAGGACTGGACACCCGTTGGCTTAATGACCTTCGGGCTTGCCGGGAAGTTTCCCCTGCGCAGAGGGTTTTATCTGACAGGCAATTGGCCTATTTTCCCAAGCTTGCCGCACTGATTCTTAGGAGATGCAATGGACATGCCCTCGGCTCAACAAGCAATTGCCAGCAATAAGGACGCCTGGGATGCATCCGCCAGGCTGCACAAAGACACGCCAACCTGGAAAGCGTTGTTGGGCGCGGTGGTCAACCCGAGGTTTTCGTGCCTGGACCCGACCATCACCGCGCTGCTGCAAGCGGTCGGCGTAGAGGGCAAGGATGTGGTGCAACTGTGTTGTAACAACGGCCGCGAAAGCCTGTCGCTGTTCGGCCTGGGCGCGCGCTCGGTCGTCGGGGTCGATCAATCCCGGGCCTTCCTGCAACAGGCCGAAGAGCTGGCCGCCGTGTCGCCCCATTGCCCCGAATTCATCGAAACCGATATCCATCAACTACCCGAGCGCTTGCACGAACGCTTCGATGTCGCCTTAGTGACGATCGGTGTACTGGGCTGGATGCCCGATGTGGCGTTGTTCATGCGGCACGTTGCCAGTACCTTGAAACCGGGTGGCACCCTGGTGATGTATGAAACCCATCCGTTCCTCGAGGTGTTCGACCCGCGGGCGAGCGACCCGCTGCGGCCCGCCAGCGCCTATTTTCAGCGTGAGCCCTTTGTGCTGCAGGAATCCATCGTGTACGAAGGGCTGGCTGAAACCACCGGTCCAACCTCCTATTGGTTCGTGCATACCCTGGGCAGCCTGGTCAACGGAGCGATTGCGGCGGGCCTGCAGATCGGCCACTTGCAGGAATACCCGCATTGCAATCGTGAGGAACTCTACGATCAGTACGAGGATCAGCCGGCGCAATTGCCCTTGTGCTTTACCCTGACAGCGACCAAGCGCTGCGTATAACGACCTTTTCGGCACGCAAAAAAAGCCCGCACGTAGAGGCGGGCTAAGGGATTCACTGGAGTAGGTAAGTTTCACTCTATAGACCGCGAAGTGAACGCTTCGTGAAAATGCGGTCGCAAGTTTGCGCGGTGTATACGCTTACCGCCGGCGTACAAAGGTCCTCATTGTCTGACCTGGGCCAGTAGTGAAGACGGTTGGCCTGGGCATGCCTTCATCTGCGGCAATGAACACAAAATCATCCCCTTCGAGGCGGTAGCTCGCAGGCAGTTGCTTACCCGCATCTTCGCCCATGGCGTCCGCCCAGGTAATGCGCTTGGGCACTGCGCTGCTGTCCAGGAAGAATCGGCCAGCCAGTAATATTGCTCCAGTGGTGGTAGTCACGGTGAACTGGTCGCCTGTAATGGTGGTCATAGCACCAGGCGCGCTATGGGCATCCACCGGGTTAAGCACGCCACTGTCTTCGAGCGAAGTTTGCTCCCAGGCACCTTGGAGGGCTTGGTAATCCGGGTCTGAAATGGATGACATACAAATTCCTTTTTGTTGAAGGGCTAATTGCAGGTGGTCTTGGGGACGGCGTTAACTTACCTGAGACGCTATCAGATGTAGGATGGATCTGTTTTTATGCTTTTTTTATGTTTTTCACTATATAGCCAAGCAATTAGCGTTATTTTATTTGGCAGCGGGCAACATCTCGTAAAGGACCGACTGGGCTTTTTAACCTGTCACGGCTTCTACGTAACCGGAATGAAATCTTCTTTGGCTTATGTAGGCTTTTTCAGCCAAGTGGTCCGAATCGATAGAGAGCTCCTTGAGTGTCCCGGACGTCGCCCCCCTGTTATCCAGCTTTTATTCAGGTCTATGTTGTTGGGCGCTGGATATAACCTCTCCAGGGTGTATGAACTTTGAACAACGCTCCCCAGCTCCACCGCCACTTGTCTTCGGATGAAATCGATCTTTTTGAGTTGTTCCACGCCATCTGGAAGCGAAAAAAATGGCTCATTGGTTGCACGCTTTTTGCGGGCCTTCTGGGAGTAGGCTACGCATATCTTGCGCCACAGGTTTACCAGGTCAGTAGTGTTCTCAGGCCCGCGGCGATCAATGAGCTGGATGCACTGAATCGCTCTGAAGTCTACAAATTACCGCCGGTCGATGCGCTGGCCAAAGTGGGCGCACGACTGGAGTCCTACGAGGCCCGTTTGGGCTTTTTCAGAGCCAATCCTGCGCTGTTCGAGGCGTTTCAGCGTCCGGGGGAGAGCCTTGAGCAGAGCTTCGAAGCATTCAATAAGAACGCCATTAACCTTACACTCCCGGATCCGAAGAACGTCGACGCCCTCAACGGTGCAATTCGTCTGGAAATGCAGTACCCCCAGGGTGTCGACGGCGTGGCGATTCTCAACGGCTTCGTCGATTATGCGATCAAACTGGAGCGCGAGCAGGTGAGCGCGGACCTCAAGGTGATCGTCAATAACCGGCTCAATGAAATCAAGGGCAAGATCGACGCTGCGCGGGCCAATTACGAGACTGACAAACAGTCGAAAATTGCCAGGCTGCTGGAGGCCGATAAACTCAAGCGTGCGCAGTTGGAAGATGAGCTGAGCGCTCTGCGCCTGCAGATGAAGGTTGAGCGGAGCAACCGCCTGGTGGAATTGGCCGAAGCCATCTCCATCGCTAAATCCATTGGAATCAAGAGCCCCACCACACCTTCGGCGATGGGGGCGGCGGCGTCGCGTGGCTCAAGCCAGGTGATGCGTACGGAAGTCAATAACCAGAAAATCCCTTTGTACTTCATGGGCACCGACGTGCTTGAGGCGGAACGTACAGCCTTGGAGCAACGTACCAACGATGACTTTACCGATGGTCGCGTCGCGGAAATTGGCAAGAAGTTGCGCATGCTCGACGTGAATCGTGAGGTCGAGGTGCTGAAAAGCCGCTCGAAAGAAGATATTTTCCTGCGGGACGTCGAGCCCTTGTGGGCAGAAGAGGCACGGCTGCGGGGGCTCGATATCGATATGAGCAGACTGAAACTGGTGACTGTCGACCGGCTGGCTCAGACCCCGCTGAGCCCGATCAAACCTTTCAAAGCGATCATCATCGGGCTTAGCCTGGTGGCCGGGCTGATGTTGGGGGCGTTGATTGCACTGATAGGGCATTTTGTCCAGGCTCGTCGGGAGAACGGTCCTTTTCCCATGCCCGACCGTCATCTTCCACACCCTCAAAAGCACACTCACTAGACAGCTTTTCACAAATCTTAGTTAACTTTTGGTTACAAGATGTGGCTAAATAACGGCCAATGCGCATGACCGGTCTGTCACCCGGCCGGTCATGCTGCGTCTATGTGAATTGTGATTTCAGGTGCTGCTATCCAATCCTCGGCCGTCGTGGGCACGCAGGAGCAGCCTGTCTTCTTCTGACTTGTGACGAAATCTCTTGAAACTCATCATTGTTGCTCTCTACGTTGCCTCTATTGCGTATGTCCACCTGCGTGGCCGGGTGCGGCATAAGTTGGGCCGCCAGCTCAGCGATCACTCGACTTTCCTGGCGCCGGTCAACTGCTTTCTCTACCTGTTCTCCAAGCTGCCCAGCCGGCCCTTCCTGTCGCCCAGCGACTTTCCGGACCTGAGCCCGTTACAGGAGCATTGGCAGGAAATCCGCGAGGAAGGCGAGAACCTGATGCGGGAAGGGGCGATCAAGCGCTCGGATCAGTACAACGATGTGGGTTTCAACTCGTTCTTCAAGTCAGGTTGGAAGCGCTTCTATTTGAAATGGTACGGCGACAGTCATCCTTCGGCGATGAAGCTGTGCCCGCGTACCACTGAGCTGGTGCAGAGCATCGGTTCGATCAAGGCGGCCATGTTTGCCGAGCTGCCACCAGGTTCCCGGTTGGTGCGGCACCGCGACCCCTATGCCGGTTCCTACCGCTATCACTTGGGTCTGGACACCCCTAACGATCCGGGCTGCTACATCAATGTGGATGGCGAAAGCTATTCCTGGCGCGATGGCGAGCCGGTGATGTTCGACGAGACCTATATTCACTACGCGGAAAACACCACCGCGCAGAACCGTCTTATCTTGTTCTGTGACATCGAGCGACCGATGAAATACCGCTGGGCGGCGGCGTTCAACCGCTGGTTCAGCCGCACGGTCATGGCGGCAGCCGGCTCGCCCAATGATGACGGCGACAAAACCGGTGGCCTGAACCGCGCCTTTAACCGCCTGTACAAGATTCGCCTGCGTGGCAAAGAGCTGAAAAAGCGCAATCGCACGCGCTACTACCTGGAGAAGTGGGCGATTTTCGCAGTGCTGGCGTTGATCTTCATCCTGATCTGAGCCTGGGCCGGCGCGACTCACTCAGGTGGAGTCGCGCCCAGCTTGTCCCACATCTTCTTGCTGATCTTCTGTCGATTGGCATAACCCGCCCACGGGTTGTCCTTCAAACCCTGCAAGCGTTCGTGCAGGTTGGCCACCGTCCACTGCTGGGCACCGCGCAACCCTTTCAATTCGTCACGGCTGACCGGCACCGATACCGGCAGGCCGGGTCGTGCCCGAACCGAGTAGGCCGCGACCGTGCTGGCGCCACGGGCATTACGCAGGTAATCGATGAAAATCTTGCCGACGCGGTTGTTCGGCCCTGACGTGGCGGTAAAGCGCTCCGGCAGTTGCTGGGTCATGAACTGGGCGATGGCCTTGGCGAAGGCTTTCACGGTGTCCCAATCGTCGCGGCGTGCCAACGGGACAACCAGGTGCAAGCCCTTGCCGCCACTGGTCTTGATAAAGGCTTGCAGCCCCAATTCATCCAGCACCGATAAGGTCAGTTGCGCCGCTTCCAGCATGGTTTTCCACGGCAGTGCGGGGTCCGGGTCGAGATCGAGCACAAACAGGTCTGGGGTCTCGATCTTGTCCGAGGTGGCGCCCCAGGTGTGCAGCTCCACGGTGCCCATCTGCACCGCGCCCACCAGGGCGGCGGTGCTGTCGATTTCCATCAGGCGGGCATGACCGGGGTCCAACGCCGGGTCCAGTTGCTGGAGATGCGGGATCGCCAGGCGCTCTGTGTGCTTCTGGAAGAACTGCTCGCCCCCCACACCTTCCGGGGCACGGAGCAATGCCACAGGGCGATGGCGCAGGAAGGGCAGGATCCATCGGCTGATGCTGTCGTAGAACTGCGCCAGTTGCAGTTTTTGCGTGCCGCTGTGCTGATCGATGATCCGCTCCGGGTGGGTAATCTTCACCCCGGCGACGGTGCTGGGCGCGCCGGACTTCCTGGCCGTTGGCGCTTGCAGCGATTTGGCCGCGCGCGGCTGCTCATGAATGATCTGTTCCACCGGTTTATCAGAGCGCAGCGCGACAAACGCGGCCTGGCGTACCACGCCTTCCCGGGTCCACTCGGCAAATCGCACCTCGCCGACCAATTGCGGCTCCACCCAATGCACGCCGCGGGCCTGGGCGCGGGTCAGTGGCTTGTCCAGGGGTGAAGTCTTGCGCTGCAGCGGCGTAAGCCGGGCGTAGATGTCCTGCAGCGCGGCCCGATCAAACCCGGTGCCGACACGCCCGGCATAGACCAGCCCGGCATCGCCGTTGACCGCCAGTAACAGCGCGCCAAACCCGCTGCGCGAACCCTGGGGGCGGGTGTACCCGACAATCACGAACTCCTGGCGCAGGCGGCATTTGAGCTTGATCCAGTCGGTGTTGCGACTGGATACATAGGGGCTACCCGCACGCTTGCCGATCACGCCTTCCAATGCCAGGTCGCGGGCGCTTTCGAAGATATCGTGTTGGTTGGCGGCAAACGCCTCGGAGAAACGCAACAGTTTGCTCTTGCTACGGGCCAAGGCCGCCTTGAGCGCAGCGCGGCGTTTTTCCAGCGGGTCTTGCCGTTGATCGCGGCCTTCCAGAAACGGCGCGTCGAACAGGTAATAGACAATGTCCAGGCTGCGTCCGATATCGAAGGCGTTTTGCAGGGCCTGGAAATCCGGCAAGCCATCGCCATTGAGGCTGACCACTTCGCCGTCGAGCCAGCTGTCCTTGAGTTTCAGGGCTTGCAGGGCCTTGGCCTGGCGCGGCAAGCGGTCAGTCCAATCATGGCCGTTGCGCGTGAACAGGCGCACTTCGCCGTCACGAATACGCGCCAACATGCGGTAGCCGTCGAACTTGATTTCGTAGAGCCAGTTACCCTCCGGTGCATGGTCGACCAAGGTGGCCAGTTGAGGCGCGAATTGATCGGGCAGGGCGAGCGTTTTCTTGCGTGAGGCTTTTTTCGCGGAGGGTTTGGCGGCGGTCGTCGGCGTGCCCACCGATGCATCACTGAGCACGCTCCGGGGCTGTGCCTGGACGATATCGTAGTCGCTGCTCGGGCGTGCCTGCTGATCCTGTTCCTTGATCAGCAGCCATTGTTGCTTATCGCCGCTGCCTTTGAGGCGGGTACGCACCAGGGTCCAGTCGCCGGCGAGTTTCTCCCCGACCAGGGTGAATTTCAGCTTGCCGGCGGCGTAGGCTTTTTGCGGATCGTCATGGGGTTGCCAGACGCCGCGATCCCATACGATCACATCGCCGGCGCCATATTGGCCCGCCGGGATGCTGCCCTCGAAACTGCCGTAGCTCAAGGGGTGATCCTCGACATGCACGGCCAGGCGTTTCTGGCTGGGGTCCAGGCTGGGGCCCTTGGGTATTGCCCAGCTCTTGAGTACCCCGTCGAGTTCCAGGCGAAAGTCGTAATGCAGGCTGCGCGCATCGTGCTTTTGAATCACGAACGCCAACGCCGATGCCTGGCGCTTGCTGGGTTTCGAGTCGCCCGCAGGTTCGCCAGTGATCTCGAAATCGCGCTTTCGGTGGTATTCGCTCAAGGGTTTTGCCATGTCGTTTTCTCCCTTCTATGGCGGACTCAAGAGGCCTTTTTGCTGGTTTTTTTCGCGGCTGGTTTTTTCGCCGGGCGCTTGGCGGCGGATTTGCCGGCCAGACTGCGCTTGAGCAGTTCGGTGAGGTCGATCACGTCAGCCGACTTGCGTTCTTCGCTGCCGGCCTGGCTTTCCACGTCCTCGATCTTGCCGGCCTTGGCCTTCTTCGCCACCAACGCCATGATCTTCTCCTGAAAACTGTCACGGTAGGCATCGGGCTGCCAGTCGGCGCTCATGTCTTCCACCAGGCGCCTGGCCATGTCCAGCTCGCCCTTGGCCAGGCTGGGCCGGGTCACATCGCTGCCCAGCTCCAGTTCATCGAGGCTGCGCACTTCAGCGGGCCAACGCAGCATCACCAGCACCAGGGCCGACTCCAGCGGCATCAGCGCAGCCAGGTGCTGCTTGGTGTGCAACACCACATTGGCCAGGGCGACCTTGTTGGTTTTCTTCAGGGTTTCGCGCAGTAATGCATACACCTTGCCGCCGCGTTTGTCCGGGGCCAGGAAGTAGGGCGTATCGATGTTTTGCAGGGGGATCTGGTCGCTGGCCACGAAGGCGATAATCTCGATGGTCTGGGTCGACTTGGGGTGGGCCGAGCGGATTTCCTCTTCGCTGAGCACCACGTAGCGGCCTTTCTTGAACGCCACGCCCTTGACGATGTTGTCCTTGGTGACTTCCTTGCCGCTGGTCTTGTTGATGCGCTTGTAGCCCACCGGGTCCATGCTGCGTTTATCCAACCAGTCGAAGTCGACCCCCTGGGAAGCCGTGGCCGAAACCAGCGACACCGGGATATGGACCAAGCCAAAACTGATGGCACCTTTCCAGATTGCCCTAGGCATGCGTGCAGTTCCTTGAGAAGAGGCTATGTGCGGCTGACTCGTGGGCGTTGGCAAAAGTTTCGATCAGCGGATGCGCGGACAGGTCGTGTTACACCTGATGAGAAACTATTTAGTGTCGAAATTCGAACCCAGCGCGTAGCGTGTTATCGAAAGCACGTACTCCTCGCCCAGAGAGGCTTTGTCATGAACATCTGTGTGCGTCATCTTGCAGCGTTGGCATTGGGCTTGGCGCTGGCCACCGCTGCCCAGGCGCAAAACCTGCCTGGCAGCAACAACTCGGACAATGGCCCGATCCACCGGGCCAACCCCAACAGCATGCAGGGCACCCAGCCCAATCCGTCGCTGATACGCGGCATCCAGACCGCTCCGACCCCGCGTACACCCACCCTGGAAAACGGCGGCATCGGCAATCGTTATCCGCAGCGCGACGCAGCACCCAGCCGCCCCGCGACCGAAACCAAAGCCCCCACTGTTGATGCCAACGGCAATCGCCGGCCTTGAGCGCCGGTAAGGACCCCGCCTTATGTTTCTACGCAAAACGTTTCTTGCCGCCTTTTGTGCCACGACCTTGCTGCCGCCGACGGCGGTTTACGCAGCCGATGTGCAGCAATTCCCAAGTGAGCAGGGCAGCATCACCGTCACCCCGATCGCCAAGGGCCTGGACCACCCATGGGCGGTGGCTTTTTTGCCCGACAGGCAGGGCTTCCTGGTGACCGAGCGGCCTGGGCACCTGCGCTTTGTCAGCCCGGACGGCAAGCTGTCGGCGCCGCTGAGCGGTGTGCCTGAGGTCTGGGCCAAGGGGCAGGGCGGCTTGCTTGACGTGGTGCTCTCACCCGACTTCAAGCAGGACCGCATGGTGTACCTGTCGTACGCTGAGGGCGGTGGCCAGGGCGGTACGGCCGGTACGGTGGTAGGGCGCGGGCGTTTGTCGGACGACTTGAGTGGCTTGAAGGACTTCAAGGTGATCCTGCGCCAGGAACCCAAGCTGTCCACCGGTAATCACTTTGGCTCACGCCTGGCCTTCGACCGTGATGGCTACCTGTTCGTGACGTTGGGCGAAAACAACGACCGGTCCACGGCCCAGGACCTGGACAAGTTGCAAGGCAAGGTGGTGCGGATTTACCCCGATGGTCGCATCCCCGATGACAACCCGTTCGTGGGGCAGCCAGGCGTACGTCCGGAAATCTGGTCCTATGGCCAGCGCAACCCCCAGGGCCTGGCACTGAACCCCTGGAGCGGCACGATCTGGGAAAACGAGCATGGGCCGCGTGGCGGCGATGAAGTCAACATCATCGAGCGTGGCAAGAACTATGGCTGGCCGCTGGCGACCCATGGCATCAACTACTCCCTGACGCCGATTCCCGAAGCCCAGGGCAAGACGGTGGAAGGCACAGTCGCGCCGCACCATGTGTGGGAGAAGTCTCCAGCTATCAGCGGCATGGCGTTCTACGACGCCGACCGCTTCAAGGCCTGGCAGCACAACCTGTTCATTGGGGCGCTGTCCAGTCAGGAGTTGATTCGCCTGCAGTTCGATGGCGACAAGGTGATCCATGAGGAACGCTTGCTGGGGGGCTTGAAAGCGCGGATTCGTGACGTGCGCCAGGGGCCGGATGGGTTTCTGTACGTGCTGACGGATGAAGACGATGGGGTGTTGTATCGCGTCGGTCTGAATCAGGACTGACACTTACGGGTTTCCAAACGGTGGGATAGCCCGCTGACTCTGCAACTTAGCGCTGCCGCACAGCAAACTGGAACCCCTGTGGTGAGGGAGCAAGCGCCCTCACCACAAAGTGCAGTCGTTTAAGCCGGCATTAAATCTTGGATAATCAATAAATTATCTTATAGGTGCCGGGGGCTCCCGCCTTCTGGAAGCGTGCAAGCCCTAAAGGCCGAGTTCGGACAGCCCCGGGTGATCATCCGGGCGCCGGCCCAGGGGCCAGTGGAACTTGCGTTCACTTTCCTTGATCGGCAAATCGTTGATGCAGGCAAAGCGGTTGGCCATCAGGCCATTCTCGTCAAACTCCCAGTTCTCGTTGCCGTAGGAACGAAACCAGTTACCGGAATCGTCGCGCCACTCATAGGCATAGCGCACGGCAATACGGTTATCGGTGAACGCCCACAGCTCCTTGATCAGCCGATAGTCCAGCTCCCTGGCCCATTTGCGGCTCAGGAAACCCTTGGCTTCCTCGCGGTTGTAGGCGAATTCGGCGCGGTTACGCCACTTGGTATCCAAGGTGTAGGCCAGGGACACCCGTTGCGGGTCGCGGGAGTTCCAGCCGTCTTCGGCCAGGCGGACTTTTTCGATCGCCGATTCACGGGTGAAGGGCGGCAGCGGTGGACGGATTTGCGAGGTGGATGGCATGTCATGGCTCCTGGGCTAAAGAAAGTTGCGCGGGTGATGCGTTCAAAGCCCCAATAACGTTCGCGCCATGCATTGCGCATTATCAGCAGCGGTTGAATCGCCCATCACCAGGGCAACGGTAATGGCGCCATCGATCAGGATCAGCAGTTGCGCGGCCTGCCGTTCGGGGTCGGGGGTGCCATGTGCTTGACACAGTTGGCGTGTGTATTCGAACAGTTTCTGTTTGTGCGCCTTGGCCAGCAGGCGCACGGGGTCTTGAGGGTTGCCGGTTTCACCGCTGGTGTTGATGAAGGCGCAACCGCGAAAGTCCGCCGAGCCGAACCAGGCCTTGAGTGCGCTGAACAGCGCAAGCAAGCGTTCGCCGCTATCGTCGACGCGCTCCACTTCGTCGCGCAGCCACTGCATCCAACGCTCATCACGGCGTTGCAGGGCGGCGACCACCAACTCGTCCTTGTTGGCGAAGTAACGGTAAATGCTTTTGCGCGAGACCCCGGCGGTTTTCACCAGGAAGTCCATGCCGGTGGCGGCGATGCCATGGCGATAGATCAACTTTTCGGTGACGTCGAGGATGATGTCGCGAGTTTCATTGTGGGTCATGTCGTTCATGCTGCATAAAGTAGAACGATCGTTCTTCTTGGTCAATAGGCTTTTTCCATGCCGGGCAGCGAGACCTGAGCAACCCCATGGTGTAAGCTCGGGGCCTCTTCGGATTCGACCCATTGCGAGCCTTATGCCGTCGTTCTTCAAACGCTCCCTGTTGCCCAAACTGCGCGGTTTTCCTCTGACTACCGATGCCATCGATGTGTTGTCCGGCGCCGATGCGTTTCGTCGCTGCCTGCTGGAACAAATCCACAAGGCCACGCGACGCATCTACATCGTCGCGCTGTACTTGCAGCAGGACGAAGCGGGGCAGGAGATCTACGACGCCTTGCACGCGGCCAAGGCCGCGCGACCGGAATTGGACATCGTCGTGGTGGTCGACTGGCTGCGCGCCCAGCGCGGGTTGATCGGCGCCGGCAAGCAGCCGGGCAACAGCGCCTGGTACCAGGCCATGACCCAGAGCCATGCCAGTGAAGTGCCGGTGTATGGCGTGCCGGTGCAAACCCGCGAACTGTTCGGCGTGTTGCACCTCAAGGGGTTTGTGATCGACGACACTGTGCTCTACAGCGGTGCCAGCCTGAACAACGTGTACCTGCACAAGTTCGACAAATACCGCTTCGACCGTTACCACCTGATTCACAGCCAAGCGCTGGCCGATTCGATGCAACATCTGGTGGAGCACGGGTTGGTGGCCTCCAAGGCGGTGCATCGACTCGACTTGCCGAACCCGCCGACGACACGCAGCCTGCGCAATGACATTGGTGACCTGCGCAGCCGCCTCAAGCATGCGGCCTACGACACCACGGCGGGCCAGTTGCCCACTGGCAGCCTCTCGGTCAGCCCGTTGCTTGGTGTGGGCAAGAACAACCCACTGAGCCGGGTCATCCTGGAGCTGATCGCCAGCGCCCAGCATCAGTTGACCATCTGCACGCCGTATTTCAACTTGCCGCTGCCGGTGACCCGCGAGATCAACCGCGCCCTGGCGCGCGGGGTGAACATCGACATCATCGTCGGCGACAAGACCGCCAACGATTTCTTCATCCCGCCCAGCGAGCCGTTCAAGGTCATTGCGGCGCTGCCGTATTTATATGAAATCAGCCTGCGCCGCTTTGCCAAGCGTCATCAGCCGATGATCGACAGCGGCCAACTGAACCTGCACCTATGGCGCGACGGCGATAACACTTACCACCTCAAGGGCATGTGGATCGACCAGCGCTACACGTTGCTGACCGGTAACAACCTCAACCCGCGGGCATTCCGCCTCGACCTCGAAAACGCCTTGCTGATCGATGATCCCAAGCATGAGTGGCTGGAGCCGAGGGGGGCCGAACTGGCGCAGATCTTCCAGCACACCACACGCATCGAACGCTATCAGGATTTGCAGAGCCTGGTGGACTACCCGCAAGCGGTCGGCAAATTCTTGCGTCGCGTCAGCCGGGTGCGGATCGAGCGGTTGTTGTATCGGATTCTCTGAATGTGGCCTTGCCACGACATTTCTCATCGCTGACTGTGAACCGATGACGGGCCTGGGACCACTTCTCTGACGGAATAACCTCAAGAGAACGTGCCCATGTCAATGTCCTTGCAAAACCGCCAGCGATTTATCACGCATACCCCGATCCCTGTCGGGCTCACTGTGCTTACTCCCGAGCATCCACTCGGGCCGGTTGAGCACTCATGGCCGGTATCACGGGTGCGCCGCGCCGACGAGGGGCAGGGTGATCAGCGCCCCGCGGCCGATGTGATGCTGGGGCAACGGCTGGGCGCAGCGATGGAGAGCGGTTACTCCATCGTCGAGGTCCCCGTGAACAGCAGCCTGGCGCCGGCGCTGGCGATCTACCGCCGGCTTTGGAGCCAGCCGGCCCTGCAGGACTGGCTGACCAGCAAGGGCCTGGAGACGGGTACCCTGACACTGCACAAAGATTTTATCCAAGGCTACGTCGTCCGCGATGGCGTGCGCACGCCTGTGAGGTTCTCCACCAGCGATGCCTCGGGATGGTGGCAAGCGTCCGCGCCGTTGCGTGCTCTTCGCGAGGTTCTGGACCCACGGGACCGAGGTGTCACCTACCTGGCAGACGGTGAACAGTGGGTGCCCCGGCACCTGGTTCTACAGGCTTTTGGCATTGAGCTTCCGATGGACATGGAGGAGGCCAATCAGTTGGAACAGCAATTGCGCACCCAGGGCCTGTCGATGCCGCCTGCGCGGGCCCGATCAATGGCCGCCGATCTGGCCCAGGTGCAGCTGACCATTGGCGAACTTGAAGAGCGTCCCCGCTTGGCGGATCAGCTTGAGCGACTCATCACGGATTTGCCGGACACTACGCCCTGGGACGGGGCGCAGCCAGCAGACGGTTCCCATACGCTACGCCAGATGATTGAGCAAAAGGGCCTGGGTACCCCACACACCGTTGGAGACGTGCGTAACGTCATCCAATGGCTGCGCACCACCTTGCCTCCCGCGCCGCCCTTGGGCAATTACGCCGGTTTCATGGATTGGACGTGGGCTCCGAGCCAGTTATCTGCGCCAGACAAAGTCACGCTGGCGGCATTGGCCAACGCACAATTGGGTGGTGCGCCCGCCGAGGCCTTTGACTACCTGAAGGACCACGGCATAGAGGACCTGCAAGCGGATCCGGGCGGGCATCTGCAGCGCCTGCTCGACAGCCCCGAGGCATTGGATCTGGGTGAGCGCTGGGCCCGCAGTGTGAATTGGTACGGTACGGGCGATATCGGTACGACAGTGCCAAAGTCGGTGTGCCAACAGATGGTCATTGCGGCAATCAAACTGCACGCCGATCCACTGGCACCGGGAAAACCGGGGCAGGTGGCCGGTTATGACCTCTACCAGCCCGCCAATATGGGGCGCACGTTTGCCGCCATACGCCGCGACCTGGACAACCATCTGATCAACCAAAAAGGCCTGGACTCGAAACTGGCGGTACTGGCCGCGCATATCGGCCTGGCACAGGCTGCGCCGGAGTTCCTTGTACGCGATGTGCCTGATGCGATCCACATGGGAACCCCAGCATGGATGGAGCTGCGCCTGGGATGCGGCATGGTGGACAACGTGGCCCCCGGCACCTCGCGGGCGATGGACGAAGAGCAGATCAGCGCTATCACTGTTCTAGGCCCCACCAGTGAGGCGCAGGCGACCCTGATGCGCTTGCTCGGCCTGCGTATCATCACCGATTGGGCGGTGCTCAATGGGGTGATTCCCGATGCGCCCGGCGGCGAGTTCTCTGCGCAAATGATTCAGACTGCGTCTGCGGCGTTTCAGCAACAGCGCGAGGATGTCAGCTGCGCATTCACGCAATGCGCCTCCGGGTTGCCAGCGCGCAAGTCGGTGGCCATTGCCGAGTTGCTCAAGGTTTTCCCCGGTATCACCGCGAGCCGCCTGGAGGGCATGACGGTACAGATCGCCGATGCTGCGGAGCGTCGTAACATGCGGGTCTCTGAACCCCGTAGGCGTTCGCTGGTGGAGACCTATATGACCGGTGATCTGACGCCCGGCAAATGGGTGCTCACCAGTGACCTGCCACAAGCGCCGGCGCTTGCTGCGAGTTCGCCATACCAACCACGCCGTGAGGTGATCGCGCCTGCCGAGAAACGCAACGAACTGGATGCCCGCATTCGCCGTCTACCGGCGTTGGACGGTCTGCTGAAAACGGCGGTCGACGACCATCGTAGTGTCCTCAAGCAAGCTTATGCGACCCAGCTCAAATTAAGAATCGCCGAGCTGCCATTAGAGGATCGCAAACTGCTGGAGCTGGGCAATGTCGAGCTTTTTACCCTGCGCGGCGAAACCGGGGAGATTCAGGCCAAGGAGACTGATACGCATCGTGACGCGGTCAAGTACCGGCAAGGCACTCTCATACGCGCCGAGCACGGCGCCACCGTCAGTTATTACGAGGTGTTTGCCAAAGGGCCAATCGTCAAGCGCACGGACCTTCCCTCGCAACTGGTGTTGGGTGGCGTGGTGGGTAAAAAACGCGTCCCAGCCCCGTGGGGGGCTGCTTATGTGTCGATTGTCCGCGGGACTGACCTGGCCATTGACGTCGACGCCTACGCCAAGGGCTCCGAGCCGCGATCAACGCTGGGGCCCTCCAAGGTCATCGTTGAAAAGCTCGGCGCAACGCTGACCGCCGATCCACGACCGGCGGGATTCACGTTCGATGGCTATGTTCCTGACAGCTACTCGTCGTCGAAGACGGCCGACATCGTCGCGCGAATTACCCAAGGCAATTTTTATGAACCGCAAGAGACTATGCTCGCCAGGGCGAAGGGCGTGTTGCCGCTTGAACAGCACCGCGAAGCCGTTGCGCGCGATCATGGGATCCTGCTCGGTTTGGTGCCTTTCGTGGGGGCTTATCAAGAGTTTGCGGCGGGCAATATTGGCAGCGGCTTGTTCAGCCTGGCATTGGATGTGGGCGGGGTGGCACTGGCGGCCGCTGGCCGGGCACGCTCGTTGATACGCGCGGGAAGAACGCTCGCGCAGGCCCCCGTGGCCGGGGTTATCCGTCGGATGGGCCCGACGCTCAGTCCCCTTGCACCGAAAGCGGCCTGGGCCAAACCGGTGGCGTCCTTCAGCGACAAGGCCTTCGATTTCGTCAGGGAAGGTGTGTTGTTCAGCAGCGCCGCACTCAACCCGTTCGATGGCTACCCGCAACTGCTCAACGCTGCCACGAAGGGGCTGGTCAAGTTACCTGCGTTGGTTGCAGGCGGCGCGACCCGGTTGAGCAAGTCCGTGCCGCATTTGGTAACAGCCGAGGAGAAGATGAGGAGCTATCTGATGACGGCGGCCGGTCAAACAGCGCCATCGGTGCCTCCAGCGGCGGGCCTTTCAGGAACAAACCAGGGCGTTGATGTGCACGCCACCGGCCACAACGGGCGTTGGTACGCGATTGATCCGCGCAGTGGGCAGCCGTTCGGCACGCCATTGAACGAGTTCCAGCAGGCACGCTAGGCCGGCGACCTCCCGCGCCAAGCGCGGGAGGGTGAGCGGCCATTGGCGCGTTCTGTCAGTTCAAACCCAGTTTGCCGCGCAAGGTGGACAGGTCTTCCGCCAGGGTGTTGACCGGACCCACCAGGGCCTTGCGGTCGTTGTCCTTGACCTTGTCATAGGTCTCGAAACCGCCGTCCTTGGTTTTGTACTTGGCGAGGATCTTGTCTACGGTGGCGAAGTTTTTGTCGACCTTGGCCAGGAAAGCTTTGTCCTGCTTCTCGATCTGGCCACGGAACAGGTCGACGATTTTCTTCGCGCCGTCGATGTTGCCTTTGAAGTCATACAGGTCGGTGTGGCTGTAGCGGTCTTCTTCACCGGAGATCTTGGTGGCTGCGACTTCTTCGAGCAGCGCCGCGGCACCGCCGACGACTTTCTCAGGCGGGAAGGTCAGGCCGTCGACACGGGTCTTGAGGTCGTTGACATCGGCGTTGAGCTTGGTGGTCAGCGCTTCCAGGCCTTTGGTCGAGTTCTGCGAGAACAGCGCGTATTCGATACGGTGGAAGCCGGTGAAGTCTTCGGCGGTCACGCCTTTTTCATGGTCATCCACACGCGAATCGATCGACGCATCCAGGTCGCTGAACAGTTCGGCGATCGGCTCGATCGACTCGTAGTGCACGCGGGTCGGCGCGTAGAGCTTCTTGGCCGTGGCCAGGTCACCTTTGTTGATCGCATCGGTGAACGCCTGGGTCTGGGTCACCAGCTCACCGATTTCCTCGGTGACGTAGATCTTGTAGTCCGACACCGGACCTACCAGGTCCAGCGGCGCGGTAGCGGCGAACGCTGCCAGCGGCGAAAGGGTGATTAACAACGACAATGCGATAGACGACTTCTTCATGGGACGATTTCCGCTCTGGTGTGTGTTTTAGGTGTTGGCAGGGGTGTGCGGGTGCGTTGCCGCGAGGAGCGTGCGCCCGATGAAATCCTTAGGGCCCGTGACCCCCGGCAAGGTGAAGAAATACCCACCGCCGACCGGCTTGAGGTATTCCTCCAGAGGCTCGCCGTTGAGCCGGGTTTGCACGCTGATGAAGCCTTTCTCCAGGTCAGCCTGGTAGCAGATGAACAACAGCCCCATGTCCAGCTGACCGTTTTTATTGACGCCGTTGGAGTAGTTGAACGGCCGGCGCAGGATCAGGTTGGCCTGGGTCTGCGGGGTGCGCGGGTTGGCCAGGCGGATGTGGGCATCGAGCTTGGTCAACTTGCCTTCCGGGTCCTTGCTGTAGTCGGGAACCTGGGTTTCCTGCTGGCCACCCATGGGCGCGCCCGTGGTCTTGACACGGCCGATGATGCTTTCCTGCTCTTGCAGGGGGGTACGGTCCCAACGTTCAACAAAGTTGCGGATAATCCGCACGGCCTGGTAGCTGCCATGGGCGGCCCAGGCGGGCTCATCGCTGCCGGGCTGGACCCAGACGATCTGGTCCATCGCCTGGTTGTCGTTGGAGTTCGGGTTGGCCGAACCGTCACGAAAACCGAGGAAGTTGCGCGCGCTCTGCGCCGGCTCGCCAGGGCGGGCAGGGGCCTGGGGCGGGACGCTGCCTTCTTGTTTCCAGCGCACCAGCAGCAGGTCGGGCAGGTTCTTCACGATGTCGCGCAGGGCGTGGATATTGGTGTCCGGGGTGTTGGAGCAAAACTGCAGGCTCAGGTCGCCGTGGCACTGCGCCGGCTCCAGGGCATCGTTGGGAAAGCCGACCATGCGGCTCAGGCGCTTGGGCTTGACGCTGCCAAGGCCGAAGCGGTCGTCGAACAGGGATTCACCCACGGACACGGTGATGGTCAGGTTGTCCGGCGTCACCACCGGGCCGAGAATCCCGGAATCGGTGGGCGGCAGCTTCGGGTCGACTTGCGGCACGGTACCGCCGCTCATCAGGAAGCGGATGCGCTCGTTGAGGGTACGGAACAAGCGCTCCAGGTCCTGGCGGTCGTTGGCCAGTACGTCGAACGCCACCAGCATGCCGCAGGCCGGGCGCGGCGTGACGATGCCGCTCTGGTGTTGGCCGATAAAGTCGTGGTGGTCCTGGGTCTTGTCACTGCTGGGGGCGGTGGTGACTTGGGCTTGCGCGGCGGCCGCCATGGCCGGGCAGCTCAAGGTGCTGCCGGCAATCGCGGCGCCGGTGGCGGCCATGCCCAGCAGGACACGGCGGCGCTGAAGGTCAAACAATTGTGAGTCACTCATGTGTGCGGTCGTCTTCACTGCAGGCCGGAAAGGCCAAGGGCGGGGTCGATTCCATCGAGTACATTGGCCAGAGCCTTGGCCTTGTCGGCGATCTGCTTGCGCTGATCGGCGGTAACACTGTCATAGCGGCGGTACTGGCCGTCGACCTTCAAGCCACTGAGCTGGGCATCGAACGCATCGAGCGCGCTGTCGATCTTGGGCAGCAAGTCAGCGGCGGATTTGCTCAGCAACGGGCGCATCAGGTCCACCACCTTGTGGGCGGCATCCAGGTTGGCGGCAAAACCGTTGAGGTCGATATGGCTGTAGCGTTCTTCTTCACCGCTGACGGCGCGTACATCGGCCAGGCTGTTGAGGTTGCGCACCACGATGCTCACCAACTGCTCCGGTGGCAGCGACTGCGCCAGCAGTTGTTGCTTGAGGGTGGTCACGTCGGCAACCAGGCGCTGGGCAATCGGCGCCAGGCCATCGAGGCTGCGCTGTTGGAACAGGCTGTATTCGAGGCGGTGGAAGCCGCTGAAGGCCGGGTCTTGTTCGCGTTTTTCAAAGTAATCCGCGCGGGCGTTGATGGCATTGTCCAGCTCCGCCAGGCGTTGCGACGCCGGGGCCAAGCGCTGGTAAGCCTCACGGGCCAGCACGTACAACGCCTGGGCCTGGGCCAGGTCACCGGCGTCGATCGCTTGCTGCAAGGTGCTCACGGCCTTGACCAGTGCACTGCCCTGGCTGCTCAGGTACACGCGGAACTCCGACAGCGGGCCGATAAACGCCACCATCGACGGTTTGGCCTTGGCCTGGGCGTCGGACTCCGCCGTCGCGGTCACATGCAGGGTGCCGCGCGGGTTGCTCAGCAGGCCGCAGGTGATCGCATAGTCGCCGGGCAGCAGGTTGGCATTGATCACCTGGCTCAGGCCGGGGGCGATATTTTCACGTTCTTCGACCACCAGCACGCCATCGAGGATTTCCCACTCCACCGCGCGATCCGAGCGGTTGATGATGCGAAAGCTTGCGCGGCCAGCCGGTACGGTCAGCGCGTTCGGCTCGCAGGCGTGGCCATGAATGGTCACGGCAATTTCATTGTGGTTGGTCTGGCGCTTGGCGGCGGCCATTTGCGAGGCGTAGTAGAACAGGCCTGCGGCGGCGATCATCACGACCACCGAGCCGGCTACCGCCCAGCGCAAGGCGCGGGGCGGGGAGGCGGGTTGAGGCGTTGGGTTGGACAAGGGACGGTCCTTACTGGCTGGAAACGGAAGAAGAGGTGACGGCCGGCTTGGCCGGTGCTGCGGGCAGGAAGAACATCACCAGGGCCACGACCAGATAAATCAGGTAGGCGCCCAGCGTGCTGACGGTCGGCGCTTCTTGATACCCGAACATCCCGGCCAGTACCGAGCCCAACGGGCTGTCCATCGGCAGCACGGCGCTGAAATCGAACAGCACGGTTTGCAGGTGGTTCCACAGGCCGGCTTCATGCAAGGCCTGCACTGAGTTGGCGAGAATGCCCGCGGCCACCACCAGGATGAACAGACCGGTCCAGCGGAAGAACGCCCCGAGGTTCAGGCGCATGCTGCCGGTGTAGATCAGGAAACCGACGATGACCGCCAGGACCAGGCCGAGCAGGGCGCCCAACGGTGCACCGGGGCCTTCGCTTTGCTGGAACACCGCCAGCAGGAAAAATACGGTTTCCAGGCCTTCGCGCGCCACGGCGAAAAACACCATGAGGATCAACGCGATGACCTGATGTCTGGAGCCGGCCAGTGCATGATCGAGGGAGGCGTGCAGGGAATGCTTGATGGAGCGCGCCACCTTGCGCATCCAGAACACCATGGAACTGAGGATGCCCACAGCCACCAGGCCGACCACGCCTTCAAACAACTCCTGTTGCTTTTGTGGGAACTCGGCGCTGACCAATTCCAGACCGCCGCCCACCAGCAAGGCCAGCGCGGCAGCGAGAAACACGCCGATCCATACCGCTGGCATCCACTGGCCGCGGCCGGTCTGTTGCAGGTAACTGGCGATGATGCCAACGATCAGGGCTGCTTCAATTCCTTCGCGCAACATGATGAGAAAGGGGACAAGCATTCGGCACCGCAGGGTAACTAGATAGGAAGCTAAGTTGTAACATAATGATACTCATTGCTAAACAAGAAATATTGACCTTTACTGAACGCCGGCTGAACGGTGGTGGGGAAGCGCAACCGCCCTTATGATGCACACCACCTTTTGAGCCGTTGGATTGCCCCGCCCCCATGTCGGAAAAAGACACCATTTCCATCCATCTTGTGCGCGAAGCGCTGGCGCAGAGCTGTGCGCCGGGGGCCGCCACCGTTGAAGCGTTGAACAAGGTGGGCATCGACCCCGAGCTGTTGCTGCAGCCCGGCGCACGTGTGTCGGCCACCGCCTACGCGCGGTTGTGGCGCCTGCTGGCGCGGCGCCTGGACGATGAGTTCTTTGGCATGGACCCGCGCAAGCTCAAATCCGGCAGCCTGGCGTTTCTGTGCCGGGCCGCCCTGGCCCAACCCACCGTGGTCGATGGGTTGGAAACCGGGCTGGGGTTCCTGTCATTGATGCTCGACCATCTGCCCGCGCAACTGGTGCGCCAGCAAAGCCTGGCAGAAATCGTGCTGTTGGAAACCGAGGCAGAGCCACGCCGGGCGTTTACCTATTTCACGTACTGGATGATCGTCCACGGCGTTGCCTGCTGGTTGGCGGGGCGGCGTATACCGATCCTCGCCATCGAGCTGCGCTGCCCCCAGCCAGATTTCTGCGATGACTACCAGGTGATGTTCTCTGACAACCTGCGCTTTGATCGACCGCGCACCCGCATGATCTTCTCCGCCGACTGCCTCGACCTGCCGATCAAGCGCAGCCCCGAGGAGCTCAAGCGCTTCCTCGCCCATGCGCCGGCGAACATCCTGGTCAAGTACCGTGACCCCGACAGCCTGGCCACCCGCATCAAGCACGACCTGCGCCAGATGCCACCCGACATCTGGCCGGAAACCGACGGCCTGGCCGCCAGCCTGTGCATCTCCGCCTCAACCTTGCGCCGCCGCCTGGCGGAAGAAGGGCAGACCTATCAGGGCCTCAAGGACAGCGTGCGCAAAGAGCTGGCGATTGTCTGGCTGGCGGAACCCCACATCAGCTTTGCCGAGATCGCGACGCGACTGGGGTTTGCCGACACCAGTTCGTTTTATAAGGCGTTTCGTAAATGGGCGGGGTCGAATCCGGGGCATTATCGGAGTTTGATTCTTAACGATGCCAGATAAGTCTTCAGGCAGATATATGGTGCTTAAGTCATGGCTGGTCTGTATATACCTTACCCACCAGCATGTTTTTGACCCGCCCCCTGCACAGGTTAAATCCCGCTGTTTGAAGTTCGTAATCTGCTCCCGTCTAGGGCAGAGCTGAGCCTGTTGTAGCAACGCCGCGAAGGCGACGTCGCAGAAAGTTATGGTTGATGACGGGAAATCGACTCTTGACCTTTTCCGGCTGAAATTATTCGCGCGTGCCTCAAATCAATAGTGACCAGCACCATCCCATGAACAGAATGGCCAAAACCAATAGAGCGGAAACAATAAGCAATAATAGAAGAATTATTCTATTTCTCCCGACTTCCAAAAAATACAGAAAGAGAGTGAGTAATGAAAGTAATGGAGTCATAACAAAAACTCCAACGGTAAAACTTACCATCCTCCCCAGTTCTGGACTTACAAAATACAAGCTTGTAAAGATAAAAGATGGGAAAGATAAAAGCGTTAGGGTTAATGCGAGACGAGATGCTCTGGGTGATTTTCTATTTTTATCGCCGGCCATATAAAGCACTCTGAAAAATTCTGAAAGTACTGAAGGAACTCGATTAGCGGTACTGCTGACAAAACCAACGGCGCAGTCCTTCACCTCGTAGTCGTTTTCTGGTGGTGGCTGGCCATTAACCCCAAAGACTATGGCCGCGCTTCATGAAAGCAGGCTCCATTCGACCGATTGCTCACGTTGCGTAATCTTGTCGGAGAACGGCCAACTACGTACCTGATAGCGTTCTATCACCAGCATCGGCAAGATCTCGCCTTTCTCAAACCACTGAACACCGTTCCGCCCTGCCACTGAATAACCCGGAAGAAGCAAGCCAACCTTCCAATAGCCACTTACTGGACAGATTTGGCCGCTATAGCAGTTGGGTGCGAATAAGTGCGATTGGCTGAACGCAGGCGACCCCGGCATTCCGTGGCCAGTTGCCGGGTCGAGAAGCTTGATCTGGGCTAACTGATGGATCAACGCTTCGCTGGGCTTTTCTGGCGGGACATTGGCCAGGCGTGCTTCCAGCCATTGCAGTTTGCCGTCCCAGGCGGGCAGTTTGGCTGGGGGTAGGGGAAGGATGTCGTTGATTTCGGGGACTTTGGGGTCGGCGTAGGAGTAGTTTGCGAGAATTCGCCAGATTTTTTCATAGCGTTCGGCTCGCTCAAGGTCTTCCTGTTGGCCTAGGTAATACAACTTGTTGGAGGGTGCAGGGCCGCGAAATGCCTCCTCTAGCCAACCGGCAGCACTTTCGTCGCCAGCTACAACGCCCATTTGGAAAACCTCGATAGCCTCCAAATACTGCCGTGCGTGTTTAAGATAAATACCGAGCGCAATTGCCGCCTCGCCATTTCCCTGTTCAGCTGAACAGCGATACATCTGTATTGCTATTCCCGGTGCAACATCAATCGAGTCGAGCTTGTCACCCACGTAGTATTGGGCCTGGGCATTACCCTGATCAGCCGCCTTTCGAAAATAACGCAATGACATGGCCGTGTCCTGCTTCAGCCCGGCAGAGCCGCTCTTCAGGAAAACGCCGATGAAGTAATATCCCGTCGCCACGCCCGCGTCGATCAATTGCTGGCTTAGACGCAGATGCTCCTCCCCCCTTAGCTTGAACTTTCCACGCATTGCTCCGTTCTGCAGGTTGATATTGGCTTTGTAGTGTTCGTTCTCGGCAGCAATACGATACAGCCGCTCAATTTCGGCATCGATGGTCTTGTCTTGTTTGAGCTGGTTATTTTTCTGCAACCAACGGGCGTACTGGAATAGCACATCGGCTTCGGTTGAAGGTTCGGGAATGGTTTCATGCATACAGGTAAAGGTCAGCTTTTGCTTGGCCTCGGTGATCGGACTCATTGGAATATCCTGATTCAGGTGAGTAAGGGGGCCGCCGTTGTTACAGGCGGCCAACATTAGGCTTGATAGCAGAAGGATTCGGCGCATCAGTCGAGATCCTTTAGGATCGAGTTGCCGTAACAGAACTCGACGAGTGGAGCATCGGGTGCCTCCCTATTTTTTTGGAGGCGTTTGTTGTTATTGATGATCTCCTGCCAAGCCTTAAACGCTTTGCCCGGCTCATCCTGCGCCCCCTTGTTATCCGTATGCATACCCCACAACCGCCGCCTCAATGCCCGCGTCACACTCATCCACTCATGGGCAATATTCAGCTCGCTATCCACCTGCATGCTGCGGGTATTGATGTTGGCCGAGCCGAGGGTGGTGAACACGTCATTGACGATCATCAACTTGGAATGGATGTAAACCGGTGTCCACGGTTTGCCGGCGGGTGAATCCGGTGCCACCAGTGAGCACATGTGGACTTTCAGGCCGGGGATCTCCTGCGCAATGATCGTGCTGTCCTTAATCTTCCTGGTTTTCTGATCAAACTCAGCCTGCCAGTTCGCCAATTCCCTCTGCCCGACGTGATCGCGTGGATCAGGTGTCGGCCGAGGCGGAGCGGCGCGCTTTACCTCTTCGATGCGCTGTAGCTTGGTCACCCCAGGAATGGTGTCGGCACGCCCCAGGCTTTCGAGCATGCGCTGGGTATTCACGGTGCCTGCGCCCATGCCGTCGTCGGTCGCGTTGGTGATCACAAACAGGTGCAACGCGCCATGCAAACCCGGATCACGTCCCGCACCGGTTTGATCGGTGGCCGCTTTCTTGATTGCTTCAGCCAACGGCGGCCAACGAAAGTACTGGTTCTCGATATAGATGAACTGGGTCGCGTTGTTGACCGCGTTCAGATAGACCTTTTCGATATCACGCTTACCCGCCTGCGCCTGGGTGCGCAGTACCTGGGCAATTTGGCGAGTGGCGCCGGGGGGGCATTGCAGTTGAGGTCCCACCGCCATTGCCTTGCGCGAGGCGAGCAAGTCTTCACCGGTTTCCTTGCGCCAGGCGGTAGCGAAGTTATGGTGCAGGTGTTCCAGGATCGGTCCGCTGATCTGGCTGGAAATGTCCTGGCGCGGGGTGTCGCCACGCGGGCCACGATTGGGTTCGGGTTTGGTGTCTGCGGTTCGGCCCCGTGCTGAATGCTCGTTTTTATCCCAGTACTCATCGAGCATGTTGTGGCCCATGACAAACCCAACGGCGCTGTCCTCCAGCTCATAGTCGACCAGTACGCTTTTCTGGTGGTGGCTGGCCGTCAGCCGCAGCGCGTGGCGCATCTTGGCGCTGATATCGGGATCAAGGCTTTCGTGTTTTACACTGCGGGCAATCTCCGCTCGTTCATCCAGGTCGAACCCACGACTCACAAACACCGGAAGCCCCTTCGCCGCCTGTTGCACTGCCTTCGCATCCGAGACCGCGCAGTCGGCAAACCAGCGGCGGTCTTCGTCGTATTGCGCCTGAGTAGAATGTTGCAGGGCCCGATCCTGAATACGCAGCGTGCCTTTGCCAGGCAGGTTCGCCTCACCCGCAAAGCCTGCGGAGTTGAGCGGCATCTCCCAACCCAGCACGCGTACCTCGACGCCTTCGCGAGCCTTGGCCTTGAGCAGGTCGCCGATGCTCGGCGCACTGCCGTCGCGGATGAAGAACATCGATGGCTGGAAGCCCCAGCAGATGATGTCGACGGTTTTGGTGGCCTGGGCGATCGCCAGGTGCACGGCCTTGAAGGTTTCTTCACCGT
>NZ_JBMDIS010000032.1:0-67203 GCF_057808775.1 Pseudomonas sp. FG86
CCCCCCCCCCCCCCCCCCCCCCCCCCCCCCCCCCCCCCCCCCCCCCCCACAACAACCCTATCTGCCGGGCGTTCCAAGGCTGGATCGAGGGGGGTCAGTCTAGGCCCCGCCCCTATTCAAACGCCTGGCGATTCTCCGGTGTGATCAACTTGAACGGCACCCAGACCACCGTCGACTCCAGCACCTCGCCGCGTACCAGGCGCAGCGCGGTGTCCACTGCACCGCCGGCCTGGCCTGCGGCGTCCTGAAACACGCTGACCGCCATCTTGCCCTCAGCCATCAATTTCAAACCGTCCGGGGTGCCGTCGATGCCGCCCACCCAGTAGTCCTTGGCCTGCTTGCCGGCCTTTTCCAGCCCCATGATCGCGCCGATCGCCATTTCATCGTTATTGGCCGCGATGATCGAAAAATCGACGCCCTGCTTGATCCAGTCAATGACAATCGTGGCAGCCTGGCTACGCTCCCAGTTACCGACTTTTTTCTGGACGACTTTCATATCCGGGTATTTGGCGACGACTTTTTCCACGTCTTCGGTGCGCATCAAGGAGGACGCGTTGGCCGGGTCGCCCACCAGAATCACCACGTTGCCCTTGTAACCGGCGCGGCGCGCCAGCTCTTCCATCTGCAACGTCCCCGACTCCAGCTCGTTGGAGCCGACAAACGCGGTCTGCGCCGGCCACTTTTCCGGGTTCGGATTGCGGTTGACGAATACCAGCGGGATCTTTGCGTCCGTGGCCAACTGCATCATTTGCGCCGCACTTTTGCCGTCAACCATCGCGACGATAATCGCGTCCACCTTGGCGTTGACCAGGTTGCGGAATTGGCGCATCTGCAAATCGATGCTGTCCTGCCCGTTCTCCATAAAGATGTCGACGTTCATGACGCTGGCCTGTTGCTGCACCCCATTGCGCAGCAGGGTCTGGAAGTTGTCGTCGTATTTTGCCATGCCCACACCCAGCAAGGGCGTGGCGGCCTGGGTTGGGCCCGGAATGAACAGCGTCGCCCCCAAGGCGAGCATTAACCATGCTTTCATGTTCTGACTCCCGCGGCTCAAACGCTGAAATGATGGAGCAGCTCGCGCTGCACCTTGGCCATGTCCGACAGCTCGTGGCTGCTGATGGCGGACTGCTCGGCACCGTCTGCCGTCTGCTGGGCCGAATCGTTGATCTGGATGACCATCCGACTGGTTTCCTGCACCGTAGCGCTCTGCTGCTCGGTGGCGGCGGCAATCTGAATATTCATGTCGCGGATACTGTCGACCGAATCGCTCATCGACAGCAGCAAGTCACCGGCACCCGAGGCCAGGGACACGCACTGGCTGGACTGCGCCTGGCTTTCGTTCATCACGTGCACCACCGAGTGAATTTTTTCCTGCATGAGCCCGATCATGTCCTGGATTTCGCTGGTCGAGGTCTGGGTACGGCTGGCCAGGGAACGCACTTCATCGGCCACTACCGCAAAACCACGTCCCTGCTCGCCGGCACGGGCCGCTTCGATCGCCGCATTCAGGGCGAGCAGGTTGGTCTGTTCGGCAATGGTGCGAATGGCGACCACTATGCCCTCGATGTTCTGCCCGTACTTCTGCAACTCATCGGTCACCTGCGTGGCTTTGTTCACCTGGTCAGCCTGCTGGCGGATATTGACGATGGTCTCGGCCACGCGCGCCTGCACCTTGTGCGTAAGCTCACTCGTGTCGTCCACGGCCTGGCGGGTGTCCTGCGCGCGCCGGGCCACCTCTTCGACCGTGCTTTCCATCTGCGTCATGGCCGAGGCTGCCGATTGCAACCGGTCCTTCTGCTCATCCACCACACGGGTGGTCTGTTCGCTGTTCAAGGCGTTGCTGCCGGCGGTCACGGCCAGTGCATCGGCAGAGCTGATCAATTCACGGAAGGTTTTCTGCAGGGCCTTGGTCAGTTCGTTCAGGTACCCCCCCAACTCACCGAACTCATCTTTACGGCTGACATCGAAACTGACCCGCATGTCGCCCGCAGTGAGCGTCTTGAGGACTTCGCGAAACGCCGCCAGCGGACGCCGCAAGCTGAAGGCGACCCAGGTGCCAATCAACACCGCCGCCAGCACCGCAAGCACACACGCGATCAACAGCAAGCTGCGGCTGGTGCCGATGGTGGCATTGGCAGACTGACTGGCCTGGTTGGCCACCTCCAGGGACTGGCTGCCAAACTCGCCAATCCTGTCCAGGGTGGCTTTCAGCGCCGCCTCCACCGCATTGCGTTGCTGCTGCACCTGCGCGGCCAGTTTCGCCTCCACCTGATAGGCCTGGAACAAGCCGTCAGGGGCGGTCAGATCCGTCAGCAGTCGGTTGACCATGACCCCGGCAATCCGCCCGACCCGCGGGTCAATCGCCGTCAGGGCCTGGGCCCGGGTGCTGATCACTTCGTCTTGCAGATTGAGCACACGCTGTAATTTATCAATGGCGGGCGTGACAGCATGGGCCGCGAAGCCATCGTAGGATTTGTTGACTTCCAGCAGCAGCTTTTCCGCTGCGGCAACCTGTTGCGGCTCGCCGACACTGCGCGCATGCGCGATGTAGTCACGCAAATAGCTGGTCAACTGCATGGCCTGCGCGCTGCTGTAGCCTTGCAATTTGCGCGTCAGCGCCAACTGCTGCACATGTTGCAAGTGGGACGTCATCAACGCCTGCGCCTGTTCGGCGTAGGCCGCTACCTCTTGGCGCTGCTGCGCCAGGTTCGCCCGCAGCGCTTCATGCTCGCCTGTGTAGGCAACGGTGCTGTCGAGTAACTGATTGAACTGGGCGATGCTCTCGGTAAACGGTCGCTTGCCGTCCTCGATCTGCTTGGGGTCGGTGCTGATCTGAATGGCCAGCAATGCCTGGTTGGCGCGCAGGATATGCACATACAGCTCACTGGCGGCCCGGCTCAAGGGCGCAGACTGGCCGGTAATAATGGTCAAGCGACTGCTGATGGACTGCGTGTTCTGATAGCTGATCCCCGCCATGATCAGCAGTAACAGCACCAACACCGCAAACCCGCCGATCACACGCTGCAATATGGTCATGGCCACCCCTTTTGATTTTTATTCGTTGACCTGAGCGACGACCAGGCGTGCCCCTACGAGTTCGGGATCACTCGTGGTGCTAGTGCCTGTATCGGCCGGGTGGGCTGGGACTTGAGCGGTGAAGACAGGCTGTAACGCGCTCAAAAAAATGTGGGAGGGGGCTTGCCCCCGATAGCGGAGTGACAGTCACTGTATATGTGCCTGATACACCGCCATCGGGGGCAAGCCCCCTCCCACCTACCTGATGAAATCAGGCTGGCTTTTGCACTGGGGTTACTGGCTCAACACCACATCCCGCATCGCCGGAATGTAGCCGTAGTCGTAAGACTCCTGCACAAACGATCGAGCGCCCTTCAACACGATCCTGACCGTCGGCGCTTCGGTCCCGCCGATGCGGTAGTCATCGCCGGTGGTGGGTACGCTGTCGATGAACGACGTCACCAGGCCGTTGGGCATCACGCAGTGAGAGTACGTCTGGAACGGCTGCGAAGGCGGGTTGCCGAGTACCAGCCCCGACGCATTCATCGGTGCATAGGGGCCGAACAGATGATCGCTGACAAAGCCATAGACGCCATCCGGACCCGTCACGCCATCCGCGTAGGTGAACTTGTGGCTGATGGTGAACAGGTAGTACTTGTTGTCCTGGAACACATAGTGCGGCCGCTCGGTCTGGTCATTCACCCCGACGGCAGTCACCAGCGGCGGCAGGATTTCCCACTCGTCACCGTTGAGGTCCTTGGCCACGGCGATGCCGATGCAACCCACCTGGTAGCGGGCGCCGCCCACGTCCTCATGCCCCGGTGGCACCAGTCCCAGCTCGTTCGGACCCACTTCGTGAGTCCCGCGCTCGCCGGCCACATTGCCTTCGAACACCATGTACAACTTGCCATCGACGGGGTCGATAAAGGGGCTGGGATCGCGAAAGTTCCAGGTCGCGTTCTGTGCTTCGGTTTGGTAGTAGGTGCCATCGGCCTCGAACAACGACTTGACCTGATCAAAGCCCTGGAGGGTGACACCGGTGTCCGAGGTGACAACCTGGCCCCTGACCTTGGCAATCGTGGCACCCGGCGTGACGCAGGTGTAGTACAGGTCGATATCACCGTTGTTATTCAACAGGATCGGCGTGCCTGCCCATTCACGGGTGGTCGGCGAAACCCCTTCGGCCATGACACGGCCGCCGAAGATCCAGTCCTTGCCGGTACGCGAATACCAGTAGCAGATACGCGCATGACCATGGCGGTCTTCCCAATCGCGCTTGATGTCGTAGCGGCCATCGGCGTTGATGAATTGTGGATCATGGGGGCGACGGTCGGCGGTCAGGGTGAAGATCACTGACCAGCCATCCACCGATACCACCGTGCCATCCAGTTCACGCAATGGCATGGTGTCCCAGATAAAGACCGTGTCACTCATGACAGGAAAGTCAGGACTCACTAACGGCTGTGTCGTCGTCGGGTCATTTTCATTAACTTTCAGCGCATCGGCCCGTGTCCAGCGAGTGGGTGTGTGATTCGCATGTTTCATGATGATGTCCTTTTGCTGACGCTTAAGTGACAAGCGAAGATTAAATAGCACCTGACAGCCCGCAACTTAATGGCGACTGAAAGAGCATATGATAGTTGCATCTGCAAGTGCGAAAACAGGTTTAACATGGAAGCCTGAATATCACAACATGAGGGATTATTTAGATTACAAAGGCCATCACTGTATTTATATCCTTGATATAAATACAGTGGCACTTGCAATAAATGACAGCTCAGTAGAAAGCTAGCTAATCAACTACCGAACACCAGCGCCGCAGCCTGGGCCCCGGCGTTTTTCTGGGTAAAGTCTTTGGCTTGCGCCGCCGTCTTCAAGGTATAGGCGTAGTTGGAAGTTGCAGTCCATTGTGCTTTGGGCGATTTCTGGTTGGTGATCGGCGGCACACTGTTTGTATCAGTGAACGTCCCGGTGCCTTTGTCATCCAACATGCCGTTGTTTTGGCTACCCTCGCCAAAATAATTACTTTCAGACAGGATATTGGCATTCTGCGCCAGGGTGAAACCGAGGTGGAAGTTATTAATGTAGTTGTTGTACACATGGAAATAACCATAGCGCATCAAGCCGGGCGCACGCACTTCCATGTTGTCGAAGCGGTTATGGCACAGCGTCAGGCGCGGGTAACCGTTGAACGCCGTTTTATTGTCATCCGCCGGGTGACCGAAGATCAGGCCGTACTTATGGCTGCCAAAGAAGCAGTTGCTGATGGTGGCATAATCGGCCTTTTCACCGATATACAGCAGTTTGTCTTCACTGCCGTCAGTGGTTGACCAGCTGTGCCCGACGAAAGAGCAATGGTCAATCCAGTACTTGCTGCCGTAGTTCAGGTAGACCTGAATATCGTCATTGGCCTTAATACTCGCCGAATGCTTGAAGATAATATTCTGCAGAATGATGTTCTGCGACTGCGCTGTTGCGCGCAGGTGAATATTCTCCAGGGTGCGGTTCTGGAACGAGCCGATCAGGGTCTTGTTGGCGCCCATGTTGACTTTGGTCAGGCTCGACGCCGAGATATTACTGTTGATCACCAGTACCTGCGGGGTGGTGTCGCCAATATTGGCCTTGAGTTGATCCAGGGTGGTGATACTGACCACCGGGCCGGACCAGCCGCCCGTCACTTTTGCCGCGAGGGCGAAACCGGTCAAGCCGGTGAGTTTGCTTTCTGGATACGACATGAGTTCCCTCTCTATAAACAAAAACGGCTCGGTATGACGAGCCAGTGCATCAAGTTAATCCGTTAACTTGCACACAGTGTTTGGCATGGCTGAAGTTGCCGAGCGTTGGTCGATCAGCGCTTAAACACTGTGTTTATGTACAGTATTCTTGAATCACTGAATCGTCAACCCTTACGCGGTCAAAAAAAAATGGGAGGGGGCTTGGTCCCGATGGCGGTGGGTCAGTCGACATCTCTACGACTGATTCACCGCCATCGGGGGCAAGCCCCCTCCCACATTTGCCCTGCGGTGTTCTTCCAAGCGTTATTTGGACACAGGCATCGCAAACTCCGCGCCCTGCTCGATGCTTTCCGACCAGCGCTGCATGATCGACTTCTGCTTGGTGTAGAAGCGCACGCCTTCGGTGCCGTAGGCATGCATGTCGCCAAACAGGCTCTTCTTCCAGCCACCAAACCCGTGCCAGGCCATCGGCACCGGGATCGGTACGTTGATGCCGACCATGCCCACTTCGATACGCCGCGCAAACTCGCGGGCAATGTTGCCGTCGCGGGTAAAGCAGCTGACGCCGTTGCCGAACTCATGGTCGTTGACCAGCTTCACCGCCTCGGCAAACTCATTCACGCGCACACAGGCCAGCACCGGGCCGAAGATTTCTTCGCGGTAGATGCTCATCTCTTTGGTCACGTGGTCGAACAAGGTCGCGCCGAGCCAGAAGCCGTTTTCCAGGCCCGCTTCGGTAGGCACATAGTCACGCCCGTCGAGCAGCAGTTGCGCGCCGGCCTGCACGCCTTGTTCGATGTAGCCGCTGATGCGCTCCAGGGCGGCGCGCGAGACGATCGGGCCCATTTCGGCCTTGAGGTCGCGGCCGTCGGTGATGCGCAGTTGCTTGGCACGTTCGGTCAGGGCGGCGATGACTTTGTCGCCCACATCGCCGACCAGCACCGCTACGGAGATGGCCATGCAGCGTTCGCCGGCACTGCCGTAGGCGGCGCCCATCAAGGCGTCGACGGTTTTCTCGATATCTGCGTCAGGCATTACCACCATATGGTTTTTTGCGCCGCCCAAGCCCTGGACGCGCTTGCCGTTGCGCGCGCCGGTTTCGTAGATGTATTGGGCGATCGGCGTGGAGCCAACAAAGCTCACGGCCTTGACGTCCGGGTGTGCGATCAGCGCGTCCACCGCTTCCTTGTCGCCCTGCACCACGTTGAATACGCCTTTGGGCAAGCCGGCTTCATGCAGCAGCTCGGCCATGAACAGCGAGGCGCTCGGGTCGGTCGGGCTTGGCTTGAGGATGAAGGTGTTACCCGCCGCGATGGCGATCGGGTACATCCACATCGGCACCATCACCGGGAAGTTGAACGGTGTGACGCCGGCGACCACGCCCAGGGGCTGGCGCATCGTCCAATTGTCCATGCCACGGGAAACCTGGTCGGAGTGTTCGCCCTTGAGCAGGTGGGGAATGCCACAGGCGAATTCGAGGATGTCGATACCACGGTCGACTTCGCCCTGGGCATCGGTGAAGACCTTGCCGTGTTCAGCAACGATGATGCGCGCCAGGTCGTCCTTGCGCTCACGCAGCAGGTGCAGGTATTCGAACAATACGCGGGCGCGGCGGATCGGTGGGGTGTCAGCCCAACGGGTGAACGCGGCTTGCGCGGCGGCGACGGCCTCATCGACCGTCTGCCGGCTGGCCAGGGCGACGCGGCCGGTCACTTCGCCGGTGGCCGGGTTGTAGACGTCCTGATAGCGATCATCGCGGCTGACGCGCTGGTCGTTGATGTAGTGCTCGATTGTTGTAGTCATGGCAGTAGATCCCAGGTGGGTTGCGTTGGGACACACGATAGGCTTTCGGTTTGTTCCAAACCAGAGCAGAATCCAGAACTGATTGTCCTCATAAGCGAACAATAAACCCATGGAAAAATCCGAGATCGAAGGGCTGTGGACCCACATTCACTGGCTCTCAGTGCTGGAGGAACACGGCACCTACACCGCTGCCGCCGCGCGCCTGGGGGTGAGTAAATCCGCGGTCAGCCAGCGTATTTCCGACCTGGAGAAAGCCACCGGCACACGGCTGGTGACGCGCACCACGCGCAGCGTGCGGTTGACCGATGCCGGGTTGTCGTTGACCCGTGAAGTGCGCGGTGCCTATGAGCAAATCGCCCGCAGCTTCTCGTCCGTGCGCGATTCCGCCGGCGAGATTCGTGGCCTGGTGCGCTTGACCGCCCCCGTGGCATTCGCCCGGCAACAGCTGGTGCCGCACCTGTCGGAGTTCCTCCAGCACTACCCGCAGGTGCGTATCCAGCTGGACGTGTCGGACGCCTTGAGCTCGCTGGCCGCCGAAGGCTACGACCTGGCGGTGCGCCACGGTTTCCAGGTACCGGAAACCCATGTGGCCTGGAAGCTGTGCGACACCACCTCAGTGCTGGTTGCCAGCCGTGACTACCTGCAACGCCACGGTGAACCGCGCGCGCCCGCCGACCTCAGCGCACACAACTGCCTCTATTACCCGCGCGGCACCGACCAACCGGCCTGGACCTTCGAGCGCGGCAGCAGGAAAGTCGAACGGGTCACCGTGCCCATTGCCGGCAGCTTCTCCACCAACAACAGCGAAGCTCTGCGCGACGCGGCGCTCAACCACCTGGGCATCGCCCTGCTCCCGGACTTCAGCGCCCACGCCGCCCTGGCCGGTGGCAAACTGGTGCAGGTGCTCAAGGACTGGACGCTCAAGGGCGCGTTTGCCGATGAGATCTACCTGATTCGGCCCTACTCGCCCCATGTACCCAAGTCGGTGAGTGCGCTGGTGGGTTACCTGAAGGAAAAACTCTCTAGCGGCTTTCGTTTCCTCGGTTAGCGCACCCTAGCGTCGTGAAGACGCCGCTTCAGTGCCCTGGAGGGGTGAAAGAGACTTCGCCCACTCGATCACATCCGTGCGCACCGCCGACGGCTGGCCCGCGGCGTTGCGGGCAAAGCTGCACACAGTGACGGGCAACTGCGAGGCTGGGTAGCTCATGCCGCTGTTGGCCAGTGTATAGCGGTCGTCGTCGTAGTCCGGGCAGGTCGCCACATCCGACGCGTCCACATAAAAATAGTGATGGCTGAAGCCGTTGTGCGGCGCGTCCCAGTTGACGCTGTAGTTCAGGTTGATCCGCGGGACCGGGGCCGGATCGGTCAAGAACACCGAGTGCGTATAGGCATTTTGCAGCAAGGCCGGCGTCAATACCTCGTTGCGGGTCTGGACGCCAATGATGCACAACACATGAGCCCCCAGTGCCGGCCCGATGGCGTGGTTGACGTAGCCATCGGTTGAGGTCGTGGCGCTGTGATAATCGTTGGCAAGCCGACAGTCATTGACGTGGCGCACGGCCTTGAACCGATAAAACGGCTCCTGGATCGAGAACTGGATGTTCCAGGTTGGCCGGACGTTATGCCCGTTCTCGCCCTGGCGCATATGCACATAGGGGTTCAGTTTCCAAGGCTCCTCCAGGACGATATCGATCGCCTTGAGCTGGCAGCCCACCGTGTTGTTCAAGAACACGCCGTCGACAAAACAGCGGTGCAAGTCGTTGGCCGGATAGCTGTAGTTGAACTTGGCCGCTTCACAGGCGGAGACGTTCTGGCAGTTGTTGAGAATGTCTTTTTGGATCACCGCCGCGACCTTGCTGACAATGCTGGTGATTTCGTTGCTCTGCCGGTCCAGCATCGGGCTGCCGGAGCTGCCGTACTGCAGGTCATTGCAGCGGTTTTTCAGGGCGCTGGGAAACACGCCGGGGTGCTCGACAAAACTGTGGGTGACCGTCTCCTTGCAGGCGCTCATGCGCAAGCCCTTCTGGCGAAACCCGCTCGGCGAGCTGACATTGATCACGTCACGCTCCCCGGCACTCTGATGCGTGGCGAGCTTGAGCGGCATGACGCCCTCCGTGATCAAGGCGGCCAATGACGAATCGACTTCAAGCAGCGCGAGGTCGGTGCCGACCATGCTGCTCCAATGGGCAGTCTTGATCCGATAGGTCCGGTGCTGCGCCTGGGTATCGTGGAAATAGTTGAAGGTGATGTTCGCCGAAATACCCTGGTTGATCCGGGCCGAGCCATAGCTGAAGTACACGCAATGCCCGCTGGTCACGACATAGGCGGGGCCGGTCGCCTTGTTCTGTCGGTTGCGCGTATCGAGCAGCACGGCATTGCAGGTCTGGCCAATAGCGTTTTTCAACAGACCGATGCCGGACCACAGCGCGTAACGTTGATCGTGGTTCTGCAAGGGGATGGATGAGCGGGTTTCAACCAGCCCTTCGGCCAGGTCCCTGGTGTGGCTGTGAGCCGCAAGACAAGGCAGCACCAGTAAAAGTAAGGGGAACACGCAGCGGGTAAGCACCATAAGGCCTCCATGTGGCAAGTGGGTGAGGCCGAACGTACGCGAGGGGTTGCGGGTAGAGGGCCTATATAGATAGGTGTCACAGCGGTAGCGCCTTGCACGGGTCGTGGGTAGCCAGTCGTCATGGGTTTAAAGGCTCAACAACGTATGTCCCCTTAGTTGCAGGACGTTCCCGAAACAATTCCACGGCGTGAGCATGCCTGCATTAAACGGAATCATTCTCGACAAATACAACATGGAACAACGCTATATAGCGAACGGCAATAATTCATCCCCGAAAACAACACGCTTCGCGCACTTGAACATCAATGACTCATTCAAGATAAACATGCGTGACGGGTTATTGGCGTCATTCAAAAACACCATGTAATTCATTGTAATTAATCAATAAATTAAATTAAAAAAGGTCAATATCGACCTGCTTTCAGTGCCGTTTTAAACGCTGCCGCCCGACAAACTTGCAAAAAAACCACAACCGACTAAGTTCATCCATACCATGAAGGCAATCAGCCATTGCCCGTATAAACAGCCATCCAGGCGAGGAATTTTATTGCTCTGAAAACCGACCAGACGCAGCGTTAACACAAGACACGGAATTTAAGTCTTAACACTCAAAAGGGATGCTTTGATGAAGCGCAGCCAGTGGTATCGTGCGTTCTCGAAAAAGGGGCCAGTTGAACATTTCTGGCTGTCATTGCTGTGCTTTTCGGGGCTGGTCATCGCCAGCTTCCTGTTGTTCGAACAACAGATCCAAGACGTCCTGATACACCTCAACCTCTATCAGCCGACGACCCCCACGCAAACATTCAACCTGGCGCTGCTGCTGATTGCCCTGCTCGCGCTGGACGTGGTGCTGCCCGTGCCGTCGAGCCTGGTCGCGCTGCTGGCGGTGGCGATGCTGGGCAGCCTGGGCGGTTACCTGGTGATTTTCATTGGCCTGTGCCTCGGTGCCGGGTTGGGGTACGCCCTGGGGGCCGGGTATTTTCGCCTGCTGTCAGGCCGCCTGGGCCTGCATCAGCGCCAACCGGGGCAGTTGGCGTATCGCTTGGGCACACTCTCGCTGATTTGCCTGCGTGGCGTACCGGTACTGGCGGAAACCTCGGTGGTGGCCGCCGGCATGCAGCGCTATCCGCTGCGGGCATTTACAGTCATCACCACCCTGGCCAACGCGGGCCTGGCCCTGGCCTACACGGCTATCGGTACGTTCCTGATCGAGCAAAACGCGCTGCTGGTGACGATCCTCGCCAGCATGGTGTTGCCGGTGGTGTTTGTGGCGGGCTACAGCCTGTTCAAGGCCGCGCGCAAGCCGCACGCCGAGCAAGCGCTGCACGGGCGCTTCGAAGTCCGTTATGACTACCCGGTGGTGTTCACCGACCACCTGTTCGCCCCGCTCAACCCTTGCCTGCATCGCCAACTCACCGCCCAGCACAGCGGCCCGGTGACGGTACTGGTGTTCGCCGATGAACAACTGTTGCTCAGCACACCGCACCTGCTGGAAGAGATCGACAGCTACTTTGCCGCGTATCCCGACTTGCATCTGCAGGCGGCACCGATTGCGCTGCCGGCCGGTGAACTGAGCAAGCAC
The DNA here is from genome assembly GCF_057808775.1 of Pseudomonas sp. FG86. Lineage (NCBI taxonomy): Bacteria > Pseudomonadati > Pseudomonadota > Gammaproteobacteria > Pseudomonadales > Pseudomonadaceae > Pseudomonas > Pseudomonas sp. FG86. Next base: position 11,705 of record NZ_JBMDIS010000032.1, read on the forward strand.
GCGCAGGTACTGGAACGGCTGTACAGCGACATGCTGCAACACGGCCTGGACCGGCATTGCTACGTGCTGGCCCTGGGCGGCGGTGCGGTGCTGGATGCAGTGGGCTACGCCTGCGCCACCTTCCATCGTGGCATTCGCCTGATCCGTATCCCGAGCACCGTGCTGGCGCAGAACGATGCCGGTATCGGCGTGAAGAACGGCATCAATGCCTTCGGCCAGAAGAACCTGTTGGGCGCCTTCTACCCCGCCACGGCGGTGCTCAATGACTTTCAACTGCTGACCAGCCTCACCCGCCGCGACCAGATCGCCGGGCTGGCCGAGGCGGTGAAGGTGGCGTTGATCAAGGACCGGACTTTTTTCGAATGGATGGAACAGCACGCCGACGCCCTCGCCCATTTCGATCACGCTGCCAGCCGCTACGCCATTCGCCGCTGCGCCGAACTGCACCTGCACCACATCACCGGGGCCGGCGACCCCTTCGAACGCGGTAACGGCCGGCCCCTGGATTACGGGCACTGGGCCGCGCACAAACTGGAAAACCTCAGCCATCACCGCCTGCGCCATGGCGAGGCGGTGGCGGTGGGCATGGCCCTGGATGGGGTGTACGCCAATGCCCTGGGGCTGCTGGGCGATGCCGACATCGAACGGATCATGCAGTTGTTGCTCACGCTCGGTTTCAACCTGTGCCCACCGGAGCTGGCCTTGCGGGACGCGCAAGGTCGTTCGCCGGTATTGCTCGGGCTGGAGGAATTCCGTCAGCACCTGGGCGGGCAACTGTCGATCCCGATGCTCTGCCGCATCGGTGAGTCGGTGGACCTGCACGAAATCGACAACGCGAAGATGGAAGCTGCCCTGCAACGCCTGCTGAGTCGCAGCGATGCCGCGCTGCCGCTGGGTGAGGGCTACGCACAATGAGCCCGATGAAAACCTGGATGACCCTTGGCCGCGTCTCCAACCTGCCCACGGTGTGGACCAACACCCTGGCCGCCGCCCTGCTCGCCAGCAGTGCCGGCGCCCTGGCGCCGCCGTCATGGCTGGTGTGGGGGCTGCTGTTGATCACCCTGTCGCTGTTGTACCTGGCGGGCATGCTGCTCAATGACCTGCTCGATGCCGACTGGGACCGGCAACATCACAACCCGCGCCCGATCACCCTGGGCCTGGCCAGCCGCCAGCAAGTCGGCGTGGCGACCGCACTGTTGCTGAGCCTGGCCGCTGCCGCCGTGTTGGGCCTGAGCCGCTTGATCGATGAGCCGCATTGGTTGCTCGGCGGCGTACTGCTGCTGGTGGGCTGCATCTTCGGCTACAACCTGCTGCACAAGAAGTACGCCCACAGCGTGTGGCTGATGGGGGCCTGTCGCTCGGCGCTGTACCTCACCGCCGCCGCCAGCCTGGCGGTGCCACCGGAACCGATCTGGCTCTGCGCGATCCTGCTCGGCGTGTACATCAGCGGCCTCACCTACCTGGCACGCCAGGAACACCGCAACCAGCTGATCAGCCGCCTGCCGTTGCTGCTGATGCTCAGCCCGCTGGCCCTGGCGATCTACTCCAACAACCTGTGGTTCTGGCCGGTGCTGCTGTTGTGGCTCGGTTGGTTGGGCTGGCACTACCACCAGCACCTGGCCAACCCGCGACAGCGCCAGGTTCGCGCGTTTATCGGTGCAGGCCTGGCCGCCCTGCCGTTGTTCGATGCACTGGTACTGGCCGTGGCCGACCAGCCGGTTGGCAGCCTGTTATGTGTGCTGGTGTTTTTCCTGCTGCCCCACTTTCAACGCTGGATCAAGCCGACATGAACATGCGCCAGGATTGCCTCACCGAACATCGCCAAAACTTGAGCCAGCAGCTGGATAACACCGAGCAACAGTGGTGGCAGCAGGCGCAGCAACGGCTCGTACAACAGCCAGACGCCAACACCGCCGCACTGTTGAGCGGCCAGTGCAAGCGCCAGTTGAAAGCCCCCGTGGTCGCGCTGGCGCGGGCCTTGCTGTTGGCCCAGGTGCTGGAGACCTGCGCCGCTGCCGAGCGATTGGCACTGCTGCGCCAGCTGTTCCTGTGGGGCGACGACCTGGAAAAAATCGCCTTGCTCAACGCTCTCGACTGGCTCGACAGCGACGGGCAGTGCCTGGCGCTGGCGCTGCAGGCCGGGCGCACCAGCAACCCCCAGGTGTTTGCCGCCCTCGCCCTCGACTCCGCCTACCCGTCGCGTCACTACCCGGAGCACGCCTTTCACCAACTGGTGCTCAAAGCCCTCGGCATGGACCTGGACATCACGCGCCTGGTCGGCCTGGCGCAGCGCCACAGCGTCAGCCTCAACCAGCTGGCCCTCGACCTGCTGGACGAACAGCTCGCCGCCGGGCGCAGCGTGTCCCCCGGCCTGCCCCGGGTGATCGCCTTCAACCTGCTCAGCCCGGCACAACTGCAACGCCTGCGCGGCCTGTGCCTGCCGCCGGAATGGCACACGTACCTGAATTGACGCCCAGTGCCGCCCCTTTTCCCTTGACGAGGATCCACCATGCTCAAGTATTTCGACCCGCACATTCATATGGTCAGCCGCACCACCGACGACTACCAGAACATGGCCGCCGCCGGGATCACCGGGGTGATCGAGCCGGCCTTCTGGCAGGGCCAGGCGCGCACCAGTGTCGGCAGTTTCGTCGACTACTTCGACACCCTGCTGGGCTGGGAGCGCTTTCGCGCCAGCATGTTCGGCATCCACCATTTCTGCACCATCGGCCTGAACCCCAAGGAGGCCAATGACCTGTCGATCGCCAATGAAGTGCTGGGGATTTTGCCGCGCTACCTGGTCAAGGACGGCGTAGTGGCCGTCGGCGAAATCGGCTATGACGACATCACCCCCGAAGAGGATCGCTTTCTCGCCGCGCAGCTGGAGCTGGCCAAGCAATTCAACCTGCCGGTACTGGTGCATACACCGCACCGCGACAAGATCGGCGGCACTAAACGCACCCTGGCGGTAATCCGTGAGGTGGGGATTGCCGAACACCTGGTCATCATTGACCACCTCAACGAGCTGACCTTGCCGCTGGTACTGGACAGCGACTGTTGGCGCGGGCACTCCATCTACCCCAATACCAAGATGTCCGAGCAGCGCATGGTCGCCCTGCTCCAGGAATACGGCACCGAAAAAATGGTGGTCAACAGCGCTGCCGACTGGGGCATCAGCGACCCGCTGAAAGTGCCCAAGACCGGCGAAGCGATGCTGGCGGCCGGGTTCACCCAGGCCCAGGTCGAACAGGTGCTGTTCCATAACCCGGTGGACTTCTTTGCCCAAAGCGGGCAACTGGACAAGGCCCTCGTCAGCACCCCGCTGCCCATCGACCAGCGCAAGCAATGGCAGGAAAACTCGGCCCTGCGCGGCCAGGACCCGGTGATCAAATGAACGCCGTCAGCGGCTGGACAGCCCCCCAGGTCGGCTACTGCAGCAACGTCCACCCCACCCGTGACCTCGCCGGGCTGCGGGCCTCGATCGCGCGGCACTTCCAGGGCGTGCGGCGCTTGCGCGGGCTCGACGAACAGGACAGCGGCTTGTGGATTTGCGCGCGCGCGGCGGCCGAACTGCAACAGGCGTCGGCGCGTGAGTCGTTCCTGCAATTGCTGCAACACAGCGGCCTGCGCCTGACCTCGCTGAACGGCTTCCCCTATGGCGAATTCCATCAGGGCGCGGTGAAAGCCGAGGTGTACCTGCCCGACTGGGCCGACCCACAACGCCTGGCGTACAGCCTGGACCTGGCGCGAATCCTCGCCCAGGCCTTGCCAGCCGATTGCGCGCAGGGGGTGATTTCCACGGTGCCCCTGGGCTACGCCGCCACTTGGACCCCAGCAAGGCAGGCACGCGCCGATGCGCACCTCAGCCAACTCACCCGCGCACTCGCCGCGCTGCATCGGCAAACCGGCAAGAAAATCCTGTTCTGCCTGGAAATGGAACCGGACTGCGTGCTGGAAAACACCGCGCAGGCCATCGCCTTCTTCCAGCAACGGCAAACCTTCGACCCACACCATGAGTACCTGGCGCTGTGTTTTGATGTATGCCACCAGGCCGTGATGTTCGAAGACTGTTATGAGTCGTTGACGCGGCTGCACCACGCGCGGGTGCCGGTGGGCAAGATCCAGCTGTCCAACGCGATGATTTGCCGCTTGCCGCCTCAAGGCGATCAGCGCCGCGACCACGTGCTCAAGACCCTGGGGCATTTTGCCGAGGCGACCTACCTGCATCAGGTCAAGGCACTCGATGCGCAAGGTCGCCTGGTTGCCTGGGCCGACTTGCCCGCGGCCCTCAGTGACTGCGCGCAGTTCACGGAGCTGCGCATTCATTTCCACATCCCGCTGTTCAGTGAACACCTGCTGTTGCCGGAGCTGACGGGCAGCCAGGTCGCCCTGGCGCAGACCTTCGACTACCTGGCGGGCCATGTGGACTGTCGGCCGGTGCTGGAAGTCGAGACCTACAGCTGGGGCGTGTTGCCCGCCCAACTGCGCCCGGCCACCGAGCCGGCGCAACTGGAGGGCATCGCCGCTGAACTGCGCTGGGTCGAAGACCAACTGCGCCAGCGCAACCTGTTGCACTCTGCGGTCCGGGAGGCCTACGCCCATGCCCTCTGAGCAACCGCTGCTGTTGATCAATGTGGTGGGCTTGACGCCCTCGTTGTTGGGCGAAGCCACGCCGCAGATCAATGCCCTGCTCAAGACTGCCAAGCTGGCCCACCTGCAACCGGTGTTCCCGGCGGTGACGTCGACGGTACAGGCGTCGATCCTGACCGGGGCACCGCCGTCGCAACACGGTATCGTCGGCAATGGCTGGTACTTTCGCGACCAGGCCGAAGTGCGCTTCTGGCTGCAACCCAATGCGCTGGTCCAGGGCGAAAAGGTCTGGCACACGCTCAAGCGCGAGTTCCCGGCTTTTCGCTGCAGCCAATTGTTCTGGTGGTACAACATGTACGCCGACGTGGACGCCGCCATCACCCCGCGCCCGCATTACCCGGCGGACGGGCGTAAACAGTTCGGCCTGTACTCGTCACCGCCCGGGCTGCATGAACAGATCGAACAGCAGATTGGCGAGTTCCCGTTTCCCGGGTTCTGGGGCCCGGCGGCCGGCATCGCGTCGAGCCGCTGGATCGTCGATTGCGCCATTGCCGAGTTCCAGATCAACCGTCCCCACCTGCAATTGGTCTACCTGCCCCATCTCGACTACAGCTTGCAGCGCCTGGGCCCGGATCACCCGTCGATCGCCGACGAAGTGCGGGCCATCGACCGTGAAGTCGGCCGGCTGCTGGCCTTCGCCAAGGTGCAGGGCGCCGCGGTGATGCTGCTGTCGGAATATGGCATCGAGGCCGTCGAGCAATCGGTGTCGATCAACCGTGTATTGCGCACCGAAGGCTGGTTGCAGGTGCGCCAATCCCTGAGCTGGGAGCTGCTCGACCCCGGCGCCAGCGCGGCCTTCGCGGTGGCTGATCATCAGGTTGCGCATGTCTACGTGAAGCAGGCGCAGGACATCCCTCGAGTCAAAGCCCTGTTGCAGCGCCAGCCTGGCATCGAGCTAGTGCTGGACAAAACCGAGCAACGCGCCTGGCAACTGGATCACCCGCGCAGCGGCGAGCTGGTGGCCGTGGCCGCCGCCGGCAGCTGGTTTGATTACTACTACTGGTTCGACGACCGCAAGGCCCCCGACTTTGCCCGCACCGTGGACATCCATCGCAAGCCTGGCTACGACCCGGTCGAGCTGTTTATCGACCCGGCGATTCGGTTCCCCATGCTGAAAGTGGCGCGCCGCCTGCTGCAAAAAAAGCTCGGCTTTCGCTACTACATGGACCTGATCCCGCTGGACACCTCCCTGGTCCGCGGCAGCCACGGGCGCCTACCGACCAGCGTGCAGACCGGCCCCCTGCTGATCACCAATTGTGATCTGCCGATACCGCAGCAGCTTGCGGCGACGGCAGTGAAGCAACTGCTCCTGGAACACTTCCTGGGGCGCCCACACACCGAACTGGCCATTGCCAAGGAGCTTTCATGCGGCGAGCCTTCTCTATAACGGTCCTCAGTGCATTGGCCGGGTTGGCCCAGGCACAGGACACCAACCCCTTCGATTGCAGCAACTTCCTGCAATTTGGAGGCAACCTCGACAAGACCCGGGCGGCCTTTGTGCAAAGCCCGGACACCCTGGCCTGGAACTGGTTTGCCTGCCTGAACCAGCCCGCCAGCGCGCAGAGCCCCGACCGGGTCTGGGAAACCCTGAAACCCTCGGACCAGGTGTACCTGGCCAACGGCGCCCCGCCCCAGCCGTACAACCAAAATACGCCGCCGCCAGACGCCGTGCTGCAACAGGCCAAGGCGCTGGGCATGAACCTCAGTCGCACCTTTCACAACCTCAATGCCACGCAGCAGGTGGACGGGCTGATCCTGGAAATGGGCGGCCAGGTCCCCAAGGACCAGCAAGGCCAGGCGGTGCGCTTCCAGCTGTTGATGGGCGCGGACACGTTCGACTACATCGTGCAGCAGAAGGTCTACAACGTGAACGGCCAGGCCGCCTTGACCAGCGATCTCAACTTCCCCGCCACCGCCTGGGAACTGAAAGCCGCGTGGCTGTGGATCGGCAACAACCCCAGCTACCAGCAGCAACTGGCCAACGATGGCTACTACATCGCCCAGGCCTACTACCAGCAAGGTGAACAGTACCAGGTGGGCTATGCCGCCTTGAGCGGCTTGCATGTGATCAACAAGCTGAACCCCGACTGGGTCTGGACCACCTTCGAAAACCGCCACAACAGCCAGTACACCGTGACCAATGCGGTGCCGCCCACGCCGATGACCAACAGCACCGGGCCGACACCGGCGGCACAGCCGGTCAACACGCTCTTCCAGGCCCAGTACGCCGAACTGGCGCAGTACGAGTTGATTGGCGTGCAGTCCAACACCACGCCCACCCTGCTCGCCAATTCCCAGCTGGAGTCGGCCTTCCAGAGCCAATCGTCGTGTTTCGCCTGCCACGCTACAGCCGCGTACTCGGCGAAACAGGGCTACTTCAATTTCGCCCTCAAGGAACAGGGCGGCATCGTGTACCCCACCGCCCTACTGCCGGCCACCGACTTTGTCGGTTACCACAAACTGGACTTTGTCTGGTCGCTCAAACGCGCCCAGTGGCAACGCTAAGGAGCCTGACATGAGCGTATTGAATTTCCCGCGTATCTACCTGGGCGGCCATCTGTTCTGGAACCCGCCGACCGCTAACAACAACGACATGTACCCGCTCTACGATGCGGTGAAGATGCAGATGAACTGGCGGTTCCTGGACAGCTTCAACGTCACCCCGCAGAACGCCGCCAGCACCTTGCTGCCGTGGACGATCGCGCCACTGCCACACAGCCAGATCCCCGGCTATGTCCTGCAAGTACCGGGCAACGCCTCGCAGTTGACCACGCCGATGATCCCCGGCGAATGGAACCTGTTCGGGGACAACGCCTGCGGCACCGTGAGCTACAACCAGATCCAGTCCGTGGTCACCGGCGGCGAGTTGCCCACCGGGGGGTATGTGAGCCAGGACCCGCTGATCAACCAGAGCTTCCAATTGCTCGGCAACCCGTTTGGCAGCAACGCGCCCACACCGGCGCGCTTTGTCGACGTGAGCCCCTGGCAGAACACCTTCACTGCGCTGTACTTCGACAAACTGGTGCTGGGCACCGACCAATGTGGCCTGACGCTCAAGCGCGAGCACCGCATGCTCGACCGCTTCCTGAACTTCAACTGGGCCAACCTTGGCGGGCTGAGCTACGTCACCACCACCTGGCAGACCTGTTTCCCGAAAGAGAACCTGGCCTGGGTCATCGGCAACTCGGCCTTGCTGCAAAACCTGCAGGCGCAGATGGAACAACAAAAAGCCAAGGGGCTGATGTTTCGCTTTTCCACCTACCTGACGTGCTACGACAGGAACGGTATTTTCAATAACTACCCACCCATCGACACCCACTCCTCCAGCCCCGAAGCCCTGGCCAAGGTGACGGCGATGTATCAACAAGGGCTGGATAACGTCGGTGATATTTTCTTCAACCCGGCCTACAGCCGCACGGTCGGCACCCTGGGCCTGTGGCTGGACGGTGAATTCCCCACCGCCCCGGCCGGTCGGCGCCTGATCCCGGCCAACCCGGTGCCGATCACCTCACCCACGCAAACCACCTCGGCCAAGCTCGGCGTGATCTCGGCGCAGGCCCATGGCGATACGTTGTCGCTGGACCTGGGCAACGCCTTTCCGTTCTACCCGGTCGACAAGACCGCGCCCATCCCGGTGGCGGCCAAGTTCCAGGCCGGCAACTACCAGATCGGTATCCGTCAGGGCGAGCAATTCAGCCCGTTGGCCAGCTTCGGCTATGACGATTACCAGCAGGCGGCGTTCGACCAACGTGCGGGTATCCTCGACCTGCCCCTCACCGCCCAGGCCCAGGCGCAGCTGCAAACCGGCACGCTGGAACTGCAACTGCAAGGCGCCACCACGCCCCCCGCCGCCACCCAGCAAATGTGGACAGCCGAAGTGGTGCAGAGCGCCAGCTTCATCGACGTGGGCGACACCAAGACATTGCAGATCATGGTGCAATACGATGGCCTGCCAGCGCCGGCCGGGACCGTGTTATGGGTGGCGGAGTACAGCAATGCCTACATGCTGTGCACCACCGATTACTACCTGGCGTTCAGCAACGCGGCCGACTTCACGCTGTTCAACAACGACCCGCAAAACCCGATCAAGAACAGCGCCAACCTCCCGCAATTCAACGGCACGTCGACACTGCTCGCCGAAGTCACCGAGGGCACCGGTCGCCAGCTCATGGCCACGCGGATCGTCGAATCAGACGATCAAACGGTGCCGGTGACCTACCAGCAATTCCTGCCGACACCCGCCTCGGTCGCCCTCAGCCCGTGCCTGTCGTTCGCCAACCCGATCCCCCGGCAAGGCACGTTGCAAGACCCGCTCAGCAACACGGTGCAGTACAGCGTGACCCAGATCCAGACCGACGCCAACGGCATTGCCAACCTGACGGTCACCGCCCAGGCCCCTGGCTTTCCGACCCTGCGTTTCTTTGTGCAGGAAGGCCAGCAGGCACCGGTGATCCCGTTCAGTTTCCCGCTCAACCAGGCCTTCACCGACTTCCTCGCGCCACTGCGCGTGTTGCCGCTGGAGCCGCAGATGCAGCAGGACTTTGTCAACGCATGGAACCAGGTCTACCAGCGTGAAGACGCCGGCCAACTGATCTGGGAGAGCTTTATCTACCCCTTCATCCTGCAACCGTTCTATTACCTGTACCCGATCATGAGCAAGTACATGCCGCTCAATTCCCTGACGCGCATCGAAGGTGCCGTCGACCAGCTGATTGTGTTGATCAGCAAGGAGTACCAGGAGGAAAGCACCCTGGCGATGCCCATCACCCGCGACATGCCGCAAAGCCGGCGCGCCGTGCTGGAGCTGTGGGCGCAGGCCCTGGTGAAGCGCAATTACCCACCCGTCCCGCTCAGTATGAGCGACTACTCGTAAGCCTCGGACAGGACCACCGGGTGACGCACCTGTCACCCGGACTTCAAAGGAGTGTCATATGAACACCAGCCTCTTGAGTCGACTGTTTCTGCTCCTGCTGCTGCTCAGCCCCGCGGCGTTTGGCGGGCAAGACAGCGGCGCCGTGTACTTCACCAATGGGGTACACAACAACGCAGGGTGCAACGCGCAGAATGGTAATTGCATCGCCAAACGAGCCCCGAGCGACCCTACCGACCCGTTTTTCCCGGCGTACTGGATCAGCGACTGGACGATGTACCGGGTGATGCACAACTACGAGAAAAACCCGCCGCCCTACAGCAACCCGCCCTCGACCCTGACCCCGGCGGACTACACCGTGTCCAGGGGCACCAGCTACTACGACACCACCTACATCCCGCCGGATGGCGACGGCTTTGGCGCGATGATGGAGCACTACGAGCAGTACTGCCTGCCGATCTTCCCGATCAAGGACAACCACTACACCTGCACCTTCGTGTCCCTGGGCAACAAGGCGTACTTCCTCACCTACCCGCAGGACCGCCCCAAAGACATGCCGGCCTGCTGCATGTTTTCGCCGCTGAATCATCCGCCGCGCCAGGATTTTATCGAGCACCTGCCCTACAGCGCCGAGCGCAGCAAAAACCTGGGCGGCCGTGTGCAGGCCTATGCGCTGGATCTCGACTCACCTGCCGGGCCGATCCTGTTCGGCTATGCCTTCAACAAAGTGTCGACGGGACAACCGCCCTACCGCTCGCCGCAGTCGTTCTTCTTTTCGGGGGACACCACCGTGGCCAATGCGCCCATCGTGAGCCAGAACTACACGAACTTTCGCATCGCCCGCCCCGACCCGGCCCAGACCTGGGCACAAGTGGCCGCCATGTGCCCGTCGAACCCGCCGCCTTGCCAACTGTTCGAGCCGCCGGCGGCGCAGAGTAACGGGCATAAGGCGCAGTGGAACCAGCTGATGCAGCGCAAACCCTGACCCCCAAGGAAGGATCGCCATGAAAAGCCTCGTTTGTTGTGCCGTGATAGTCATCGGCCTGGCCAGCCCGCCGGCGCTGGCCAGGGAAACGCCTGCGGCGTCGGCGCTGGCCACCCCACTCAACTGCCAGCCGCCCAGCAGTGCACCGGTCGCCACCGCCAGCCAGGACCAGTTCGATCAATACAGCTGGCAGATGTTCATCGCTTTGAACTGGCCGGCCCAGGACGGCCAACGCGGCACGCCCAATTGCAGTCAACAGCCCGGCGATGCGGGCTATACCGTGTGGCAGACCTACAAGACCGTCGAGGAAATTTTCTTGCCGAATGCGGCCGACCCTGGCCCATGGAACACCCCGCTGGCGGCCAGAACCCTGGGCATCATCAACATTGCCGCGTTGAAAAACACGCGACAGGAGACCTTTATTGACCAGGCCGTCGGCGGCTGGCTGATCGACCAGGCCGGCAACCCGACCTACTACGACATCGCGGCCAACGAGACCTCCTACAACTACATCGTCGCCAACCGCTTCTACAACGCCGATGTGGTGTCCAAGGCCAACAACATCCAGTTCCCCAACGGGGTCATCGAGATCAAATCCAGCTGGCGCATCCTGACCCCCACTGACAATGCCAGCCGCTACCTGACCCAACTGGCGCAGGTTGCCACGTTCAACGAGCAGGGCCAGCGCATCGGTACCCAGCAGGCGTACCTGGGGCTGGTGGGCCTGCACATCATCACCAAGCCGGCCGGCTACCCGCAGTGGGTCTGGTCGACGTTCGAGCAGATCGACAACGTGCCGTCCAATGCGACCACCAGCCCGCCCTACAGCTACTTCAACCCCAGCGCCGCCCACGTCAACCAGTCGCCCTGCACCTGGCAGCCCCAGGGCGCCCAACTGGTCTGCGTACCGCTGCCGGGCACCACGTTCCAGACGCCCGACCCGCTGAGCCGGTTCACCCCGATTGCCGCGCTGACCGACGACGTCAACAAACGCTACCGCGCCGAGCCGGGCCTGCAAAACAGCGTGCTCAAGTACTACCAACTGATCACCACCCAGCGCCCGCTGCGGCCGAACGACCCGAGCAACCCCTTGGGCACGCCAACGCCCGCGCTGTCGGCCAACGTGACCATGGAAAGCTACATCCAGCCCAACAGCAGTTGCATGACGTGCCACTCCATGGCCACACCGGCCAAGAGCCTGTTCACCTCCGATTTCTCCTACCTGTTCAAATTCGCCAATGCCCCGGGTACCCGCCCGTCCAAGGAAAAGGAATAGACCATGAGTATTCTGAATGGACCTCGCCTGAATTTCTGGGGCGGCATCAGCACGGATGTCAGCGTGTCGAACAACACCCCATGCCTGCCCCAAGGCACGGAACACAGCTGGCCGGTGTTTGACCTGGCCACCTCGACCCTGGCGCCGCAAGCCGAGGCTTTCAGCGACGACCAGTTGAACGACATGCTCAATACCCCCGGCGGAACACGCTACACCCTCGGCGGCTGGAACCACTACGGGCAGCACCTGGTGGAAACCCAGGACGCCTTGATCAGTTCCCAAGGCAGCCCGGGCAGCATCAGCACCACCGGCGACCTGGTGGGCCAGGCGGTCTACCTGCTCGGTTCGGTAGACCCGGTGACCGGCCAGGGTCCTCACTCCGGGCCGATGATGGTGGACCTGGACCCGACGGCGTCCACCACCACCCAGATCTTCGTCGGTGGCCTGCAGATCGGCGCCAGCGACAACGTCCAATTGCTGATCCACTGCGATACCGTGTGCAGCAGTTTCGACGTGCAGGGCCGCGTGCTGCTGCCGGGCACCATGGACGCACCGGGCTCGTTCCACGCCAGTGGCACGTTCCAGCTGACCTTCCCGCTGAGCAGTATCGTCAGCTGGAACACCAGCAGCCCTGGCCTGCAATCGATCATCCAGGCACCGGGCGCGACGGGCATCGTGCTGCGTTTCGTGATGTTCGAGATGTGCCCCTTGATGACCACCGAACAACTGAACGCCGATTACGCCTTGGGCCAATACACGCCCAACCCCAGTATTGGCCGGGTCATCGGCACCCTGGCCCCGGCATTCGCCGACGAGCCGCTGACCTGCCAGCCGGGGCGGCAGTTGGTCAACCAGTGCACGTCCAATGCAGCCTATGCCGAGTTGGCCAGCAATGGCCTGCTGAGCCTGGACATGGTGAACGTCATCCCCAAGGAAACCTTCCGGGCGGTCAGGGACGACATCACCAGCGCGATCGGGCCGAACGCCAATTACGGCACCGTCAGTATCAGCGCCGGCACCACCCTGCTGACCACCCTCGACCCCACCAGCAGCCCGTTGGTCGACTACTACGTGTATGGCGGTATCGTCGACGTGCCCCTGAGCCCCAGCCAACAACAGGCGACCCAGGTCTCGCCCTTGTCCATCACCGCACCGGGCACGGTGGCCGGGACCACGCTGAACGCGATCGAATCGACCTACCGGGTGTACGGTGATCAGCGCAATGTCTACCTGGAGGACTACCCCGATGGCCTGTCGATCACCTTGCAGGTCCGCTATCTGGGTGGCCCGGTGCCCGACACCACCGATATCGGCCTGACGGTCACGCCTCCGGCGCTCTACACCGACCCGCAAAACTACGACTTCCTCGATGTCCCCACCACGCTGACGGTGAAGGCCGGGCAACTGGCTGTCAGCGTACCGGTCAGCGTCAAGCCCGGCACCGCGGCCCAGGCGGGTTTCGCCGCCTTGACCTGCACCGCCAATGGCCTTGACAGCAGCGGCTACTTCACCAATTTCCGCAAGTACGCCCAGACCGACTTCGGCATTCCCAAGGGCACAGCCATTACCTGGGAACTCATGTACCCAAATGTCCTGCGCTTTCACTACCTGGCCTTCCCGGCCATGTCGCGCTATGTGGCATTGAACCAACCGGATGCGGTGATGGGCGCCAAGAACGCGATCCTCGCCCGCACCGCCGACACCTACAAAGGCACCACGTTGTTCATGCCGGTGGTGCGCTCGATGTCGCCCTGCCAACGCGCCCTGTTGCGCGCCTATCTCACCGGCGAACCGTGGCAGCCACCCCAATAGGAGAGCGATCCCATGACCTGGCATATCCCCGCCCACCCCGACGAAACCCTGCGCCCCAGCACACTGATCGCCGAGGGGCTGCTCAACCCGCGCGGCGTCTGCCTGCGGGCCGATGGCAGCCTGTTACTGGCCGAGGCCGGTTCGGGCCTGGCGGACCAACCCTTCAGCGGGCGTATCAGCCTGCTGCAACCAGACCCGCAACGACCCGGCGCCTACCTGCCCGGTGAATGCCTTGCCCAAGGGTTTCGCGCGATGAACATGCAGGCACGCATGCTGCGCGATGAAATCATGGGCCTGTCAGACATCGCCTGCGGTGACGGGCACTGCATGGTCAGCCAGACCGACTATGTCAGTGGCTCCAAGTTGCTGGACCTGCAATACAGCCCGCCCGAACCGGTGTTCCACAGCCGTGGCAACCTGAATGCGCTGTGCTGGCACCCAACCCGACGCAGTTGGCTGGCGGTCAAGCCCGATACCAACCAACTGGTGGAGTTCAGCGACGGCCAGGACGAGCAGGTGCGGGTGCAACTGCCCGAACTGGAACAAGGCCAGGAGGCCGTACCGGTGACCCTGGTCTACGAACCGCAGACCGACGCGGTGCTGATCAGCCTGTTCTCCGGTGAATTGCGGGGCGACCCGACGCGCCAGGGCATCGACTTTGCCGACAGGGCCGGCCAGGTGATTCGGGTACACCCGGCCAGCGGTCGGATCGAGGTGCTGATTGACGGGCTGCAACTGCCCACCGGGTTGGCGTGGTGCCCGGACGGCAACCTGCTGGTGCTGGAATTGTGCAGCCACCTGCAACAACCCTTGCCGCCGGACTGGAACGGTGCCGTCCTCCACGGCGGCTTCACCCGCTTCAGCGGGCGGCTGTTGAGCTGCAACCTGGACACCGGGCAAGTCGCCGTACTGGCGCGCGGGCTGGATACGCCGTCCAACCTGTGCCGGGTCCAGGATGCGGTGGTGATCAGTGAAGGCATGGGGCTGACGGGGCGGCCGATACCGGCGCCGGATAACAGCGTGGTGGCACTGAGCGGCCGGCTGCGGCGGGTGCAACTGGCCTGACAGCTTTTTTTCACCGGGATATTGCTCCGCATAACTAAAAGTCCATAATGGACAAAATAGTTTAATGCGGAGCAAACCCATGTCCAGCACGCCTTATGTGATCAACCAGGCCCAGGCCCGCGAGTTACTCGCTCAAGTCGATGTACCGCAGATCCTGCGCAAGTTGTTTCACGACCTCGCCGCCGGGCAGGCGGTGCAGCCCGCACAACAACGGGTGGAGTTTCCCCAGGGCGCCGGCGACTTTATCAACTACCTGGGCGTGCTGGCCGAAGACGGGGTGTACGGGGTCAAGACCTCGCCCTACATCGTGCGCGAGCAAGGGCCGCTGGTGACCGCATGGACGCTGTTGATGTCGATGCACACCGGCCAACCGTTGCTGCTGTGTGATGCCGGTGAGTTGACCACCGCTCGCACCGCCGCCACCACGGCCCTGGCGGTGGAGGCACTGGCGCCATTGGCGGTACGGCGCCTGGCAATCATCGGCAGCGGCAAAGTCGCCCAGGCGCACCTGCGCTACGTGCAGAACCTGCGCGACTGGCAGCACATCAGCCTGTTTTCGCCAAGCCTGGCCAACGCCTCCCCCACGACCCTCGCGCAGCTCGGCAGCCTCGATCCGCGCCTGGTCATCGCCAGCAGTTGCGCAGCCGCGGTGGAGGATGCCGACGTGATCCTGCTCTGCACCTCATCGGCCGGCCCGGTGCTCGACCCGGCGCGCTTGAGCAAACCGGCACTGATCACCTCGATCAGCACCAACGCCCCTCGCGCCCATGAAGTACCGCCCCACGCCCTTAACGACATGCAGGTATTCTGCGACTACCGCCAGACCACACCCGGCGCTGCGGGCGACATGCTGATCGCCAGCGAACAGCACGGCTGGGACGCCAGCGCCGTCATGGGCGACCTGCCCGAGCTGCTGACGGAAATGGCGCAGCGCCCGAACAATGACCGCCACGTATTCTTCCGCTCTATCGGGTTGGGCCTGGAAGACATCGCACTGGCCAATGCGCTCTATCAGTTGCAGCGCTGACCCCACCTATCAGGAGACGAGCATGAGCCACGCAGACTTCATCATCATCGGTGGCGGCATCGCCGGCGCTTCCACGGGTTTCTGGCTGGCGCCCCACGGCAAAGTGCTGGTGCTGGAACGTGAATCGCACCCGGCCTATCACTCCACCGGGCGTTCGGCAGCGCTCTACTCCGCCGCCTACGGCACCCCGCAAGTACGGGCGCTGACCCTGGCCAGCCGTGAGTTTTTCGACAATCCGCCCGCCGGGTTCTGCGAGCACCCGCTGCTGACGCCACGGGGCGAGATGACGGTGGACTTCATCGGCGACCCGGCCGAGTTGAACCGCCAATACCTCAGCGCCAAGGCCACCGTGCCGCAGGTCGAACAGCTGAGTGCCGACCAAGCCTGCGCGCGGCTGCCGATCCTGCGTCGCGAAAAAGTCCACGGGGCGATCTATGACCCGACCGCCAGCGATATCGACACCGACGCCCTGCACCAGGGCTACCTGCGCGGTATCCGCCGCCACCAGGGCGAGGTGCGAACCGACCACCACGTGCTGGGCCTGAGCCGTGACGCCGACGGCCTGTGGCACGTACAAACCCAACAGGAAACCTTCACCGCGCCAATTATCATCAACGCCGCCGGGGCCTGGGCCGACCATATCGGCGGGTTGGCCGGTGCGGCTTCCATCGGCCTGCAACCCAAGCGCCGTTCAGCGTTTATCTTCGCCGGCCCCGAGGGCGTGGACAGCCACGCCTGGCCGATGCTGGTTGCGCTCGACGAAGCCTTCTACATGAAACCCGACGCCGGCATGTTCCTCGGCTCACCGGCCAACGCCGACCCGGTGGAACCCCAGGACATCCAGCCCGAAGAGCTGGACATCGCCATGGGGATCTACCAGATCGAAGAAGCCACCACCCTGACCATCCGACGCCCGACCCGCACCTGGGCCGGCCTGCGCAGTTTTGTGCACGACGGTGACTTGCTGTCCGGCTTCGATCCTCGGGTGCCCGGCCTGTTCTGGGTCGCGGCGCAAGGCGGTTATGGCATCCAGACCTCGCCCGCCATGGGCCAGGCCAGCGCGGCCCTGGTGCGCGGCGCGGCGTTGCCGGAGCCACTGGCGCGGTTCGGCCTGGACGCTGGTATGCTCTCCCCCGAGCGCCTGGAGCCCCATTGATGAACACCGCTGAACAAGACAAGGTCCTGCAGAACTTCCGTGCGATCGCCGATGCGATCGCCACGCTGTTCTTTCCCCATGCCGAGGCCGTGCTGCACGACTTGCGCACGCAAAAGGTCGACTACATCGCCAACAACCTGTCGAAACGCGCCATTGGCGACGACTCGGCGCTGGAAGACATGCTGTCCGACGATGTGCGCGAAGTGAATATCGGTCCCTACGAAAAGCTCAACTGGGACGGCCAGAAAATTCGCAGCCTGAGCACCGTGCTGCACGACCACAAAGGTCGCCCGCTGGCGGTGCTGTGCATCAACCTGAATATCTCGCTGTTTGAAAATGCCAAGGCCGCGCTCGACCTGTTCCTGTCACCGAGCAAGCTGATCCCGCAACCGGATTCGCTGTTTCGCGATGACTGGCAGGAACGCATCAACACCTTCCTGCATGCGTGGATGCGCGAACGCCAATTGAGCCTGAACCTGCTGACCCGAGATCATAAGCGCGAGCTGGTACTGGCGCTGCATGCCGAAGGCGCCTTCAAGGGCAAGAGCGCCTCGAACTATGTGGCCAATGTATTGGGGATGGGGCGGGCGACGGTCTACAAGCACTTGAAGGAACTCAAGGGCTGAACGCCCGGAAAATAGCGCTGGTGTGGTGATCGGGCTGGCTTGCTGTGGAGCGGGCTTACTGTGGCGAGCGGGCTTGTCCCGCGTTGGGCTGCGTAGCAGCCCTAAAATCAGCCTCTACAGGGTGTCTGATATACCGCGTTTTTCTTGTCTGGGGCTGCTTCGCAGCCCAACGCGGGACAAGCCCGCTCGCCACAAGCCCGCTCGCCACAGTAAGCTCGCTGGCCACAGGGAGATTGGTCAGGGGCGGAGAAGTTGTGTAGATGCCTATGGTTATCGGGAGCAAGCTTGCTCCCGCATTTTGCCCGCCTAAGACGCTCAATCGCCGTAGATATCCGACTTGAAATAGTGCTGGGAAATCTTCTGGTACTCGCCACTGGCACGAATGCCATCGATGGCCGCATTCAACTCGCTGACCAACGCAGTATTGCCCTTGCGCACTGCGATCCCGGCACCCTCGCCCACGTATTTCGGGTCCTTGAGCTCCGGGCCGACAAAGGCGTAGCCCTGACCGCGCGGCATGGACAGGAAGTCGCTCAGGGGGATGGTGTCGGCAAAGATCGCGTCCAGGCGCCCTGCCGCCAGGTCCATGTAGATTTCTTCATTATTGCCGTAGCGCTTGACGTTGATGCCCTGCGGTTCAAACACCTCGGTGGCATAACGATCGGTGGTGGTGGCGCGTTGCACGCCGACCGTCTTGCCCTTGAGGCTGGCGTACTGGTCATCCACCACCGCGCCCTGCTTCATCACCAGGCGCGATGAGGTGAAGTAATACTTGTGGCTGAAATCCACCGACTTCTTACGGTCCTCGTTGATGGTCATGGACGACAAGGCCATGTCGATCTTCTTCACTTTCAGCGACGGAATCAGCCCGTCGAACTCGCCTTCAACCCACACGCATTTGGCTTTCATCTGCGCGCACAGCGCATTGCCGATGTCGTAGTCGAACCCGACGATCTTGCCGTCCTCGGTCTTCGAGGCAAACGGCGGGTAAGCCGCCTCGATGCCAATGCGCAGGGTTTTCTCGGCGCCCAGCACATGGCTGGAAGCGAGCAGGCTCAGGGCCAGGGCGGTGATAAGGGAGCGCTTCTTCATGATCGTGTTCTCGCAAGTTGTTGTTGGTTTGGCAAGAGTGAAGAAAAGGTGACGCCGGCGAGCATTTTTTGTACTTATAATTCCATAATGGACTTTTGTGTATTTCACGTCAATCCACACGCAAACACTTCATCGCCATCCATTTCCAGGCATCACACGACCGCCCACGCGCCCATGACAAGGTCGCGAAGCATCGCAGGGGCAGGCAAAAAATCATCAGTGAAAAAAGCGCGGTGCGCTCTTTCGGGGCGCAGTGCAGGGGCCTGACAGGCATCAGGAAAACAGGCGTGCTTTATAACGGTGCATCAGTATGTGCGTGGCGCATACCCTATTCTCAAACGTCATGACTCTGTATTTTGGCGCGTGGTAGTCTCGCTGGTTTATGAATAGGCATTGATCGTACTTCGACGATGACCAGCACCAGGATAGATCATGCCAAAAATGTCCCACTCCGCTCTTCGTCGTAATTTCCGTGAACTGCTCGACGCACAAAAATGCGTGGAGACAGCATCTGTTTTCGATCCGATGTCCGCGCGAATCGCGGCGGACCTGGGTTTCGAAGTCGGTATCCTCGGCGGCTCCGTCGCCTCGTTGCAGGTACTGGCGGCGCCCGACTTTGCGTTGATCACCCTGAGCGAATTCGTCGAACAGGCCACCCGCATCGGCCGTGTCGCCCAGTTACCGTTCATCGCAGACGCCGACCACGGCTACGGCAACGCCTTGAACGTGATGCGCACCGTCGAAGAATTGGAACGTGCCGGCGTCGCGGCGTTGACCATTGAAGACACCCTGCTGCCGGCGCAATTCGGGCGCAAATCGACCGACCTGATTTCCGTCGAGGAAGGTATCGGCAAGGTCAAGGCCGCCCTCGAAGCCCGGGTCGACCCCGAGCTGTCGATCATCGCGCGAACCAACGCCGGCGTGCTGCCCACCGAAGCCGTGATTGAACGTACCAAGGCCTACGAAAAAGCCGGTGCCGACGGCATCTGCATGGTGGGTATCAGCGACTTCGAGCACCTGGAGAAAATCGCGGAAAACCTCACGGTACCGTTGATGCTGGTGACCTATGGCAACCCCAAGCTCAATGACGCCGAGCGCCTGGCCCGCTTGGGTGTGCGCGTGATCGTGGCCGGCCATGGCGCCTACTTTGCGTCGATCAAGGCGACCTACGACAGCCTGCGCGCCCAGCGTCAGCTGACCCACAGCACCTCGAACCTGAGCGCCACGGAGCTGACGCATACCTACACCCTGCCGGAAAGCTATGTGGCATGGGCCAAGGAATTCATGGACGTCAAAGAGTAACCAGCGGCGGGCCGCCGGCAGGCAACTCCGGGCCGTGGGGCGCAAGCATGGACATCAGGTATTCGCCAAAGCCGCCACGGCACTTGTAGTCGCGGCGCGCGCTGGTGATCACCGGGTTGGTGGCGGTCCAGGCGATTCGCGCGCCGGTCCGCTCAAGGTCGGCCACAAGCCGCACGTCTTCATGAGTGACCAGGTGTTGAAAGCCACCGGCGTTGCGGTAGGCATCGGCACTCAGGCCCAGGTTTGCACCGTGGATGTGGCGATGGTTTTCGATGAATTGGTACAGCTCCAGGTAGCGCGAGCGCACGCTTTCATCATGCTCGCTCCAACTGTCCACTTCGACGGTGCCACACACCGCGTCAGCGCCACATTCGATCTGGCGCACCAGCCAATCACAGGGCACCCGTGTGTCCGCATCCGTGAAGGCAAGCCATTGCACACCCGCCTCCAGCAAGTGCTCAGCGCCCACGGCCCTGGCCTTGCCGACGTTCTGAAAGCACACCTCGAGCATGCTCGCCCCGCGCGCCGCCACCTGCTCGACCGTGCCGTCCGAGCAGGCGTCCAGCACCACCAGTATCTCAACCCGCTGGCCCCGCAACGCCGGATGCTCACTGGCAAGTCGCACAGAAGCAAGGCACTCGCTGATATGCCGTTCTTCGTTATGGGCAGGTATCACAACCCCTATCATTGACGTTCCCTCACCTGGCGAAGTATCTCCAGCTATCGACCTGTCGCTCAGTGAGAAGGTTTAAATAATCTTGCGCGCAGGGCGTGCCCGCTCGTTCATCGAATGGTCAGGGATTTTTTTTGAATCTTCTTGAGCACTCAAACTCATTGAGTTCAGGGGCCTCAGGAGGCTTCCAATAAACGCAAGGAGTCACACAATGAATGGACATGCGCTTAGCGACACGGCAACACAGACCTGGGATGACACCATCGCCGAGAACACCGCAATGTTCTTCGAAGCCGATCGCCTGGAGGCCAAGGCTTACGCACTTATCGAGTCCTACAACGGCGACTCGACGACCTGGGCGCACTTTGTCCAAGCCAAGCAAATCGCTGATGCCCAGCGTACCGCCGCCTATCGAGAGTGGATGCGAATCAGGCGCGCGATGCGCACTTGATCGACGCGCCGGCCCAGGGATTGATCAAACACTACCGGCGCCCTGTGGGAGCCGGCGAACGTCAGCGAAGCGGTGGTAATGTACTGGCAGGCGATGAAACCTCCAGCAGCAGCGGGGCCCACTGCTGCGGCGTTTGATCGCCGGAGTTGCGCCTACGGCAGCGGGTCGAATTTCAGTGCGCTCAGGCTTTGCACCTTTTCTTCACGCACCATCTTGTACTCCGTGTTCGGCCCGATCCAGCGATCCCAGATCGCGTCGATCTCTCCAGCTTTCTCCATTGCCATCAGCGATGCGTTGACCTTGGCCAGGAAGGCCGGTTCGTCGCGGCGCATGCCGGCGCCAATCGGCTCGAGGGCCATCGGCTCCTTGGCCAACGCCAACTCGACACCACTGGCCTTGGCCTGGTTGACCAGTTTGAGCGCGGTCATGGTGTTGGTCACCAGCCCCACTACCTTGTTCTGTTGCAGGGCCATGTAGGCCGAACCGGTGTCCTGGAACGTGACCGGCGTGGCGCCGGCGATGCGGATCGACTGCTCGGACGTGGACCCCTTGGTGGAGCTGATGCGCTTGTCCTTGAAGAAGCTTTTCGGCTGGTCGGCGTTGGCCGCGCGCACCACCAGGGTTTCCTTGGCGATGTAGTACGGGTCGCTGAACTGGATCTGTTCGGCGCGGGTCTTGGTGTAGGCCAGGTTGGCGAAAATCACGTCGACACGCCCCATCTTCACTTCCGGGATCCGCGCTTCCACGGACAGCGGCTTGAGCTCCAGCGCCACGCCCATGGTCTTGGCCAATGCCTTGCACAGATCGACGTCCATGCCCACCAGTTCGCGGGTTGTCGGGTCGGGTGCGGAGAACGGTGGCACGTCGGCGTACACGCCGCAGCTCAACGACTTCTTGGCCATGATGTCGCTCAATTGGTCGGCCTGCGCCACCGCGACAGCCAAAGGGGCCAAGGCCAGTGCAATAAACAGATGCTTCATACCCATGGAAAAACTCCTGAACGTGGTCAATCGAAATGGCAGAGGACGCAAAGCCGCCGCGGCTCAGTGGGCCCGCAGGTCGGCGATAAAACGTTGGGCTCGCGGGTGCGAGGGCTGCACGAAAAACGCTTCGGGCTTGCTCTTTTCCAGAATCTGACCGGCGTCCATGAACCAGATGGTGTCGGCGACTTCACGGGCGAAGTTCATCTCGTGGGTCACGCACATCATGGTCATGCCGTCCTTGGCCAGGCCCTTCATCACATTCAACACTTCACCGACCATTTCCGGGTCGAGGGCGCTGGTGGGCTCGTCGAACAGCATCACCGGTGGTTCCATGGCCAGCGCGCGAGCAATCGCCACGCGCTGCTGCTGGCCGCCGGAGAGCTGTGCCGGATACGCCCCAGCCTTGTGGGCCAGGCCAACACGGTCGAGCAACTCCATGGCTTTTTGCTTGGCCGCCGCGCCCTTGAGGTTGCGCAGCTTGTTCGGTGCGAGGGTGATGTTTTCCAGCACCGAAAGGTGCGGAAACAGGTTGAAGCTCTGGAACACAAAGCCGACCCGGCTGCGCAGGCGGTTGATCTGCGCGTCGGTGCCATGCACGTCCTGGCCATCGAACAGGATCTGGCCGTTCTGGATGTCTTCCAGGCGATTGACCGTGCGAATCAAGGTCGACTTGCCCGAACCCGAGGGGCCACACAGCACCACCACTTCCCCAGGCTGAACCTCGGCGGTGATGTCGGTGAGCGCCTGGTACTCGCCGTACCATTTATTGATTTTCGAAAACATGATCATTGGATGCATGGACGCAGCCCTCTTCAATTATCAGTGGCCAGCAACGGCCCGCTCGACACGGTTTGCCCGCCATTGCCCAGGCGCTTGCGCGCGATGCGGCGCTCGACCCAACCGGCCAGGTGGGTCAGGCCGAAACAGAGCAGGTAGTAGATGATCGCCAGGATGAAAAACACCTGGAACGGCTTGGTCAGCAGTTGGTTGTTGACCTGGTTGGCGGCGAAGGTCACTTCCTGGACGTTGATCACATAGCCCAGGGAGGTTTCCTTGATGATCGAGATGAACTGGCTGATCAGGCTGGGCAGCGCGTTGTACAGCGCCTGTGGCAGGATCACCCACACCGTGGTGCGCACATAGCCCAGGCCCAGGGCGCGGGAGGCTTCGTACTGCCCGGCCGGCAGCGCCTGGATGCCGCCACGAATGATTTCGCACAGGTAGGCGCTCTGGTAGATCACCAGGGTGCACAGCATGGTCATGAACCCGGTGATGTTATGCCCGATCAACAAGGGCACCAGGAAGTAAGTCCAGAAGATCACCATCAGCAGTGGAATGCCGCGCAACACGTAGACCCACACCGTGGCGACCAGGCGCAGGCCTTTCCATGGCGAGACCCGCGCCAGCGCCAGCAACAGGCCGAACGGGAACGCCAGCAACAGCGCCAGCGCCGCCAGGATCAGGGTGCTCGCCAGCCCGCCCAAGGGGCCGTGGGGGTACTGGCCGATGAGGAATAGCGTCCAGTTTTGCTGCACGATCGAGAAGATATCGAACATCGCCGTCTACCTCGCCAGGGCTTTGCTGAAGTGCCGGGCAAGCAATGCTCCGGCGCCCATCAGCAGCAGGGAAAACACCAGGTAAAACAGCGTGGCCACCAGGTACGACTCGAAGGTACGGAACGTGTAGTTCTCCACTTCGCGGGTGGCGTAGGTCAGTTCCATCACGCCGATGGCCATGGCCAGGCTGGTGTTCTTGAACAGCAGCACCGTGTGGTTGATCAACGACGGCAGGCAGTTGCGCACGCCTTGGGGCAGGATGACGTAGCGCATCGAGCGCACGTAGCCCAGGCCCAGGGCCCTGGAAGCTTCTGTCTGCCCGGCGGGAATCGCACGCAGGCCACTGCGGATGTCTTCACAGAAATACGCGGCCTGGCACAGCCCCAGGGCGATCACCGAGAACAGGTATTCGGTGTTGTGGTTGGCCAGCCACAGTTGCGTGGACTCATTGAGCAAGGTCGGCACGCCGAAGTACCACAACATCAGTTGCACCAGGGTCGGCACATTGCGGTGATACGACACGTACCCCGCCACCAGGCGGTCGGCCAGCGCGTGGCCAGTCAGGCGCACGGTCACCAGCAACAGCGCCAGGACCATCGCCAGCAGCCAGGCGAACACCGCCAGCTGCAAGGTCATTTCGATGCCCTTGACGATCAGCTCGGCGTACTCGCCTTGCAGAATCGCGGCCAAATCGAAGTCATGCTTCATGGTCAATCCCTATCGGCATTGGGCTAGGGCAGAACTGAAAAACACCCGGCGTGGCCGTGGTGGAGTGACGCGACGACGGATAGGTCCGTTCTGTTTTTAACGGGCGGGTTTCAGCCCAGGTAGTCTTGGGGCCGTGCGGTGGAGAGCCCGCCCGGTACTTGCAAGGTCGGGGTGATTTCCATGTGGCCGATGTTCACCGCGATCGGCGCAGCGATCGCAAAGGCAATGGCGTCGGCAATATCCTTGGCCAGCGGCAATTCGAAGCCCTCGACAAAGCGTTTGTAGGTCTCTTCGGAATCGCCGTGCACATGGGCAAAGATGTCGGTGGCAACGCGGCCGGGGCAGATCTCGGTGACCCGCACGCGCTTGCCGAACGCATCGATGCGCAACTGGCGCGAGAGCATGCTCACCGCCGCTTTGGTCGCGTGGTATGTCGAGTTGCCGCCAAAGTTGTAGGCTGCGGCAATCGAGCTGATGTTGATGATGTGCCCGCAATCGCGCTCGACCATCCCCGGCAACGCCAGGCGCGCCAGGTGCAGCACCGCGCGCAGGTTGACGTCGATCAGCAGGTCGATGCCGTCGGCGTCGGCCTTGAGGATCGAGCCTGGTTTATCGACACCGGCATTGTTGACCAGGATGTCGAAGCGTTGGGTGGCGAACAAACGGGTCAGCCCGGCCAGGTCAGTGACGTCGATGGCGTGGGCGATGCAGCCGGTCCTGGCGGCGAGAGCTTCGAGCTTGTCGGCACTGCGGGCCAGGGCATGTACCTGCACGCCTTCCTGGCACAGGCGTTCGACCACAGCGGCGCCAATCCCGGAAGAAGCGCCGGTGACCAACGCGGTTTGGTAGTCTGAAAATGGCATGTCGGTGTCCTCATGTACGTGTGCTGATCACTCCCGTGATCGCGATGTCTTTGACTCTATCCAGCCTGGGCGTCGGCGACCAAGACGGAATGGCTGTGTGGCAATAAGCCCTGCTTATGACGCCGCCAGCAGCTGCGAAATCGGCGTGATGCAACCACCTGCCTGTTCGATTTCACGCCGTATGGTGCGCGCCAGTTCCACTGCGCCGGGGGTATCGCCGTGCAGCAGGATCGAATGGGCCGGCACCGCGATCCGCTTGCCATTGAGGCTGGTCACGGTGCCCTCCTCCAGCAATTGGCGAACCCGTTGCAAGACCGCCGCCGGCTCCTTGATCACGGACCCGGCCACAGCGCGCGGCACCAGCAGGCAGTCATCGTCATAGGCCCGGTCGGCCAGGAAGGTCGTGGCCACGCGCAGCCCGCAGTGTTCGGCGGCGTCTTCGATGGCGCGGCTGCTGGAGGAACTGATGATCAGCGTCGGGTCGAACGCCGCCACGGCCCGTACCAACGGCCCGGCCAGCGCCGCATCGGCCGCAACCCGGTTGCCGAGCGCGCCGTGAAAGCTCATGTGCGTCATGCGGTGGCCATTGACCGCCGCCATCCCGGCCAGCGCACCAAGTTGGTAGATCACGTAGGTGGTCAGTTCCTTGAGCTCGATGTTCATCTGCCGCCGACCGAAGCCCATCAGGTCGGGGAAACCCACATGCGCACCGAGGTCGATGCCGCCAGCCTTGGCCTGGCGCACCGTGGTGTCCATGATCAGCGGGTCACCGGCATGGAAACCGCAGGCCACGTTGGCCGAGGAAATCAGGCTCATCAATGCCCCATCCTCGCCCATGCGCCAAGGCCCGAAGCCCTCTCCCAGGTCCGCATTCAAATCGATCTTCATCACCAGCCCTCTTCCTTTATGCCGTGGCCAGGCGCATGAACGCCTCGCCATAACCGACGGTGCTGCCACACGGGGTCAACACTGCCGCCAGCCGCCCGGCCAGTTGGCTACGCACCGGCAACAGCAACTCGCCCACTTGCAGGAAGGCCACCAGTTGACCTTGTTCCACGGGGCTGCCGACGGCGACCAGCACGTCTTGTTGATCGGGATGGGTCAGCAGCAGGCGGCCCAGTCCCGGCGTCTTGAGCAACCGCTCATCCACTGCCTTCACCGGCTCCGGGGCGGCAACAACCGCGACCGCGGCATCGTCGCCGCGCTTGAGCACCAGGTGCATGCCCGGCCGGCGCAGTTCCGCCCCCGCCAGATGGGTCTCCTTGAGCCACGCCGCCAACTGGCGGATGTCTTGATTGGTCATGGTCGATGTCCTTAACGCGAAGCCAGCCCGTGCAGGTCGACCAGACGGCGGACCTCCACGAGATAGCGCTGATTGTCTGCCAGGGCCGCAATGGCCTCGGCGTAGCTGCACTCGATAAACCGCACGTTGCTGCCGATGGGCGCCTGGCCGAGTCGCCACAGGTCGGCCTCGATCACCGTGCCGAATTTGGGGTAGCCGCCGCTGGGTTGCGCATCACGCATCTGGATAATCGGCTGGCCGCCATGGGGCACCTGGATCACGCCGGGGACGATGCCGTGGGAGCGGATTTCCATCGGCACCTTGGGCAGGATCGGTGCGCCCTCGAGGCGGTAGCCGTAGCGGTTGCTCTGGGGGGTGACCTTCCACTCGCCGGCCCAAAACGCCGCGCGAGACTCATCCGTAAAGCCCGCATACTCCGCCGCCGGCAGCACGCGCATGGCCGGCAAGCCGTCGCACTGCAAGGGCAGCGCCTGGCTCGGTGAAACAACACCGAAATCCGTTGGCTGCGTGCTCACCCCAGGGCGCAACACAGCCAGGCGGTCGCCCTGTTGCAAGGCCCGGCCGTGCAAACCACCAAATTCGCCGCGCAATTGGGTGCTGCGCGAGCCGAGCACCGAGGGCACGTCGACGCCTCCGGCCAGGCACAGGTAGGCGCGACTGCCGGAACTCGGGTAACCCAGGCTCAACACTTGGCCTTCCCGCGCCTGCGCCACCCAGTTCGGCGGCAAGGGCTGGCCGTCGAGACTGGCTTCGCAGGCGGCGCCGGTCACGGCGAAGGCACAGTCCTGGATAAACCGCACGTCGAACGCGAACATCGGAATCTCGATGGCCGCGGCGTCCTCGGGATTACCCAGCAACAGGTTGCCCAGCGCCAGCGCCAAAGGGTCCATGGCACCGGAAGTGCCCACGCCGTAACCCAGGCTGCCGAAGCGCCCGAAGTCCTGCACGGTGGCCAGGGCGGTAGTCGATACAATCTCGATCATCGAATGATCCTCTCGATACGCAAGCGCAACATGTCACCCGGCCGCAGCATCGCCGGCGGGTTTTGGGTCGGGTCGAAAAAGACCATCTCGGTGCGGCCGATGGTGTTCCAACCGCTGGGGCCGGCCGAGGCGGATACCCCGGTCTGCACCCCACCAATCGACACGGAGCCAGCAGCGATGCTGATCACCGGCACCTGGCGCCGTGGTGTAGCGAGGCGCGCATCCATGCCGCCCAGGTAGCAATAACCCGGGTGGCTGCCCAAGGCGTACACCGGGTACAGCGGTTCGCAATGCAGGTTGGCGATGGTTTCGATGTCCAGCCCGGTGTGCGCCACCACGTCCGCCATGTGCGGGCCGAACTCGCCGCCGTACACCACCGGCAACTCGACGATGCGCCCTTCGAGGGGCAATGGCGGACAGTTGTCCCAGGCGTGCAGCAAACGTTCGCACACTCGCTCAAGGTTGCGCGGCGGCTGGAGGAACGTAAGCATCAGGTTGTTCATGCCGGGCACCGCCTCCTGGATCTCGGGCCATGTACCGGCCTGCAAGGCCAGGCTCCAGATGCGTTGCTGCGGTGCCAGGTCGAGCTCGCCCGGCGCTTCGAACAACAGCGCCGTGGAGCCGAGCAGGCTGATACGGGGTTCAGAAGCAGTACTCATGTCGGGCTCCGTTGCTGCAACCAGCGCTCCAGGTGATGAATGTCCACGCCCCCGGCACAAAAGGCCGGGTCGTCAAGAATCTCGCGGTGCAACGGGATATTGGTGCTGATGCCTTCCACGCACAGTTCGCTCAAGGCCAGGCGCATGCGCGCTATGGCTTCATCGCGCGTCGCGCCATGGGTGATGACCTTGGCCACCATCGAGTCGTAATACGGCGGTACCCGGTAGCCCGTGGTGACATGGGAGTCGACCCGTACGCCAAAACCACCTGGAACGTCCCAACGCTGGATCAACCCCGGTGTCGGCATAAAGGTGATCGGGTCTTCGGCGTTGATCCGGCACTCCAGTGAATGGCCGTTGAGCTGCACGTCTTGCTGGCGCAGCTCCAGCACTTCGCCGCGCGCCATGCGCACTTGCTGCTGGACAATATCGATGCCGGTCGTCATCTCCGTGACCGGGTGTTCGACTTGCAGCCGGGTGTTCATCTCGATGAAGAAGAACTCACCGTCCTCATACAGAAACTCGAAGGTGCCGACGCCGCGATAGCCCATCTGCCGGCAAGCAGCGGCGCAACGTTCGCCGACCTGGGCGATCAGCGCCGGATCGATCCCCGGCGCCGGCGCTTCCTCCAACACCTTCTGGTGGCGGCGTTGCAGGGAGCAATCGCGGCAACCGAGCCAGATCGCATGGCCGTGGGCATCGCACAGCACCTGGATTTCCACATGGCGTGGATGGCCGAGGAATTTCTCGATGTAGAGTTCCGGATTGCCAAAGGCCAAGCGCGCTTCTTCACGGGTCAGGGCGATGGCGTCGAGCAGCGCGCCGGCTTCGTTCACCACGCGCATGCCACGGCCACCGCCACCGCCGGCGGCCTTGACGATCACCGGGTAGCCGATGTCGTGGGCAATTGCCTGGATGCTGGCGTCGTCGCTCGGCATCACGCTATCCGGCCCCGGTACGCACGGCACCCCGGCCTCACGCATGGCCCGCTTGGCCGCGACTTTGTCGCCCATGGTGCGGATGCACGCGGCGCTCGGCCCGATAAAGGTCAGGCCAGCCGCTTCGATGCGCTCGGCAAACCCCGCGTTCTCCGACAAAAAGCCATAACCCGGATGGATCGCCTGGGCACCGCTGACCTTGGCCGCAAACAAGAGCGCCGACTGGTTCAGGTAACTGTGAGTGGGCGAGGCCGGCCCGATGCACAACGCCTGGTCGGCCTGTTGCACATACTGCGCATGCCGGTCCGCCTCGGAGTGCACGACCACGGTCTTGAGCCCCAGGCCGTGGCAGGCACGCTGAATGCGCAGGGCGATTTCGCCACGGTTGGCGATCAGCACTTTGTCGAACATTGAATTCACCTTAAAAAAAGCGGCTGGGGATCAACCGAGACGAAACAGCGCCTGGCCGGCTTCGACTTCGGTGCCACTCTGGGCAAGGATCGCGATGACGTGGCCTGCGGCCTTGGCCTTGACTGGGTGGAACATTTTCATCGCTTCGAGGACCGCCAGGGTTTGCCCGGCTTCGACCGCATCGCCCACCGCCACGAACGGTGCTTCACCGGCTGCGGGCGTCAAGTGCAGCACGCCATACAGGCTGGCCTTGACTTCCACCCCGGTGACGGCCTGGGCGGGTGCCACGACCACCCTCGGCGCAGGCTCGGCAGACTCGCCAGGTAACTCGCGCACCACGGCTTGCCCGGCCTGCTTGAAAAGGCGAATCGTGCTATCGCCTTCGGTAAAACTCAGTTCGAGCAGATCGGATTCGGCGAGCAAATCGATCAGCCCCTTGATGCGTTCGGAATCCATGCTTGGCCCCCTGCCTGCCCTGCGTGTCTGAGTGGATGAAGCCAATGTAGCGAGCCGGTTCGCCAACGACCAAGACGCTTTGGCTTTGGGGTGATAAGCCGTGCTTATGACCCCTCAGAGCAGGCTGCCGCGCATCTCCGCGACCAGCTCCAGCAGGATCGCCTTGACCGCCTGGGCCGGCACGGAGAGCGGCAGGTGACCGGACAGGCACAAGGCCAGGGGCGCATCCACCTCGGGCTCGACAATGCGGCACATATGCACCGAGGTCGCCGCCACCATCACCCGCGCCGATGACTCGGGCAGGATGGTGGAACCGAAGTGCTCGGCCACGGCGGCGGTCAGGGTGATCGATGATTCGATCTCCGCCACCACCCGCGCGCTCAGGCCGATACGCTGGAACGCCTCGTCCACCAAGCGACGCATGACGTTGTAGGGACGCGGCAGCAGCATGTCCATGTCGGCCAGGTCAGCCAGCGCAATCTGCTCCAGCGCGCTGATGGCGGGGTCGGCGCTCACCAGGTAGAGGTGCTCGTGCAGCAGCGACACAAAGCTCAGGCCGTGCACTTCACGGCCGCCATACAGCACGGCCATGTCCATGCGGCCGTTCATGATCAATTCACTCAAGGTGGTGCCGAAGTTTTCATTGAGGTACAGCAGGATGCCCGGGTGCCGCTCGCGCACCCGGCGCAATAACGGCAACGACAGCGTTGACGCCGCCGTGCCCGGTGCCAGGCCGACGGATACCTGGCCGGACAACGCGTGCCCGGTGGCATTGATGTCGCTCTGGGCCTGCTCGCACTGGCGCAAGATGATTTGCGCATGCCCGTACAACACCTTGCCCGCCTCCGTCGGCGTGACACCGCGCTTGGTGCGGATCAACAACTGTTGCTGCAATTCGGCCTCCAGGGTCGCCAGTTGCTGGCTCAGGGCCGGTTGTGCCACATGCAGCACATCGGCGGCCTGGGTCATGCTGCCGATATCGACGAGTTTCACGAAGTACTTCAGACGGCGCAGGTTCACGGTGGCGGTGCTCTTGCTCGAAAAAGGGAGACGACCCCCTGGGGTTAGCAAGAGCCAGGCCAGCCTTACGCCTGCCGATGCGCCAGGTGCGCAGGGGCCTACCCATAAGCCTTTGCTATGGCTCGATCATGCCGAGCGTGACCGACACCGGTTCCACGCATGCGGGCCTGGACGCACCAACAGGGTGCGGGGCGTGTTCAGTTCCAGCCATAAGCGATTCCTATCCGACCAGAACGATATCGTCTTATGGCGGCTGCGCGAGCGACTCGTACTGTAGGGCCTCGTCAATGTCATTACCGAGGAACGACACGTGACCGCCTCCCGCATCGCCGCCCGTGTGCACCGTATCAAGCCGTCCCCCAGCAGCGCCGCTTCCGACCGTGCGAACGAGCTTCGCCGGCAAGGCCAGTCGATCATCAACCTGGTGGTGGGCGAGCCGGACTTCGATACCCCGGCGCATATCCGGCACGCCGCCAATGCGGCCATCGAGCGTGGCGAAACGCGCTACACGCAAAACGCCGGCACGCCCCAATTGCGCCAGGCGATCGTCGACAAGCTGGCACGGGAAAACGGCCTGGCTTACACCGCGAACCAGGTACTGGTCACCAGCGGCGCCAAAAGCGCGATCTTCAATGCCTTCGCCGCGACGCTGGGCGCGGGTGATGAAGTGCTGATCCCGGCGCCGTACTGGGTGTCGTACCCTGACATGGTGCTGGCCTGCGAAGGCGAACCCGTGATCCTCGCCTGCCTGGAGGAACACGCCTTCAAACTGACCCCGGATCAGTTGCGCGCCGCGATCACCGAACGCACCCGCTGGTTACTGCTCAATTCGCCGAGCAACCCGACCGGCGCCAGCTACAGCGCCGCCGAACTGCGCGCCCTGGCCGATGTGCTGCTCGACTTTCCCCATGTGTTGCTGATGACCGACGACATCTACGAACACATCCGTTACGAGGGCCTGGAAAACCCGCACATCCTCGCCATCGAACCGGCCCTGGGCGAGCGCAGCGTGGTGGTCAACGGTGTGTCCAAAACCTACGCCATGACCGGCTGGCGCATCGGCTACGCCGCCGGCCCGGCCGACTTGATCGGCGCCATGGCGACCCTGCAATCGCAATCGACCAGCAACGCCTGCTCCATCAGCCAGGCCGCCGCCGTTGAAGCACTCAATGGCGACCAGTCCTTCGTCCAGACCAGTGTGGAGGTCTACCAACAACGCCGCGACCGCTGCCTGGGGCTGCTCAATGCGATCGACGGCCTCAGTTGCCGTAAGCCCGACGGGGCGTTCTACCTGTATGTGAACTGCTCCGGGTTGCTGGGCCGCTCAACGCCTGAAGGCAAGCACCTGGACAGCGATTACGACGTGGTCATGTACCTGCTCGAAAGCCAAGGCGTGGCGGTGGTGGCGGGCACGGCGTATGGCCTGGCGCCGTTCTTTCGCATGTCGATCGCCACGGATATCACCACCCTCGATGAAGGCTGCTCGCGCATCGCCGCCGCCGTTGCCGCGTTGCGCTGAGGACTCGATGATGACCGTGGCCACCCACCCTGCCCTGGGCTTCCGCCAAGCCTTGCTGGCGATGCTTGGCATCTCGCTGGTGCTGATGCTCTCGGCCCTCGACCAGACCGTGATCGGTAATGCGTTGCCGAGCATCGTCGCCGAGTTGAACGGGTTCGAGTTGTATGCGTGGGTGGCTACAGGCTACTTGCTGGCCTCGATCGTCACCATCCCGATTTTCGGCCGGTTGGGTGATTACTACGGGCGCAAGCCCTTTGTGCTGGCGGCAACGCTGATCTTCACCCTGGCCTCCCTGGCCTGCGCGCTGGCCACGGACATGCTGTGGCTGGTACTTGGCCGAGCGTTGCAGGGTGTCGGCGGCGGCATGTTGATCGGCACCGCCTTCGCCTGCATCCCCGAGCTGTTCCCCGATACGCGCCAACGCCTGCGCTGGCAGATGCTGCTCAGTGCGCTGTTCAGCGTGGTCAACGCCATCGGGCCGGGACTGGGCGGGTATCTGACCGGAGCCTACGGTTGGCGCTCGGTGTTCTACATCAACTTGCCGCTGGGTTGCCTGGCGCTGTTCTTCGCCTGGCGCTACTTGCCGTATTACCGCCCGCTGCAACAAACGAAGATCAGCCTCGACTGGCCCGGCGCCCTGCTGATCGCGCTGGCCCTGGGCAGCCTGCAACTGTTTGTCGAATGGCTGGGGCATGCCAGCCTGATGCTCAGTGCAGCCCTCGGCGTGGGTTGCGGGCTGGCGACACTGGCGCTGTGGCGCTGGGAACGCCGCTGCCGGCATGCGCTGCTGCCCGCGGCGTTGCTCGGGTTGCCGAGCATGCGCCTGCTGTTCGTGCTGTCGATGGCGGCCGGGGCGATCATGTTTTCGTTGTTGTTCTACCTGCCGCTGCTGCTGCAAGGCAGTTATGGCTACTCGCCCCAGGACGCCGGGCTGCTGATTACCCCGCTGGCGTTGAGCATCACCCTGGGCGCCATCGTCAACAGCCGCATCGTAACCCGCTTGCGCAACCCCAACCTGTTGCCACTGGGTGGTTTCGTCGCGCTGCTGCTGGCATGTCTCGGGCTAGCCCTCGCCGGGCGCGCTGCCTCGTTCAACACCCTGCTCGGCTTGATCCTGCTCGCCGGCCTGGGCTTGGGGTTTATCCTGCTCAACCTGACCGTGTTCACCCAGACACTCGCTGAACGGCAGTTCCTCGGGATCGCCACCGCGTTGACCCAATCCCTGCGCCTGGTCGGCGGCCTGCTCGGCACCGCTTCAATGGGCGCGCTGGTCAACCTGCTGTACAGCGCCAACCTGCAACGGGTGTTTGTCGCCCAGGGCCACGCGGACGGCCTGGCGTTATACGCCGACCCGCAAGTGCTGTTGCACCCCGCCGCCGCGCTGCTCGAACACCCGCAATGGCTGAACCTGGCCCGTGACGCCCTGGCCCAATCGGTGGGCGTCGGCCTGCTGCTGTGCGCCGCACTCGGCGTATTCGCGCTGCTCATCCTGTACCGCTTGCCGCCGGTAAAGCTGAACGCCTTACCGGCCACCGTTGCTCCTGAAAAACAATAAAAACCTTAACTGCCGCTTTTGACTGCCTCTTACAACACTTCACAACTCATGGGGATGATTCCGATGGAGCTTTTCAATCGCGCACCTAAAGTAATGGCCGGCATTTGCGGCCTGCTCATCGCTCAACAGGGTTACGCCGCAGGTCTGGTGGAAGACAGCAAGCTCAATGTGCTGGCGCGCAACTTTTTCAGTAACGCCGACAACCGTAGCGGCGCCGCCGACCCCAACTACACCCAGGAATGGGGCCAGGGCTTCATCGCCAACTTTCAGTCCGGCTATACCCAGGGCACGGTCGGCTTTGGGGTGGATGCGATTGGCATGTTCGGTGTCCGATTGGACTCGGGCAAGGGCCGGCACTACAACCCTCAGCACACGGCGTTCAACGGCAACATCTTCCCCACCGACAGTGATGGTCGCGCCGTGGATGAGTTCGGCAGCCTGGGCCTCACGGCCAAGGCGAAATTCTCGAACACCGAGTTGAAATACGGCACGCTGGTGCCGATGTTGCCGGTGGTGATGTCGACCGATCGCATGTTGCAGCAGACGTTCAACGGTGGGCAGATCCAGTCCAAGGACCTCGACAACTTCACCTTCACCCTCGGCCAGTTGGAACACGTCAAGGGCCGCGGCTCGAGCAACCAGATGGGCATGTCGATCCCCGGCGCGAACAACGCGCAGACTGGCGAGTTCGTGAACAAGTTCTACTATGGCGGCGTCGACTACAAAGCCAGCAAAGACCTGACATTGCAGTACTACTACGGCAACCTGCAGGACTTCTACAAACAGAACTTCCTCGGCCTCAAATACGACTGGAAAGTCGGCCCCGGCATCCTGCGCACCGACCTGCGCCACTTCGACAACCGCTCTGACGGCGCCAATGGCAATGACCCGGCGTTCTACACCTTCGGCTATTACGGTAACGGCGTCACCAAGGGCAAAGTCGACAGCCGCCTGAGCAGCGCGCAATTCACCTACCTGGTCAACGGCCATACGATCGCCGCCGGCCTGCAACAAGTCAGCGGCGACAGTGACGCCGTATGGTTGAACCAGGGCGACGGCTCCACGGCCTACTTCATGACCGAATCGATGATCGGCAAGTTCCAGCGCGCCGGCGAAACCACCTGGCAAGTGCGTTACGGTTATGACTTTGCAAACCTGGGCGTGCCTGGCCTGAGTTTCCTGGGCATGTACGAAAGCGGCTCGAATATCCGCACCCCGACAGGCGATAAAACCGAGTGGGAGCGCAATTTGACCGTGAGCTATGTGGTGCAGCAGGGGCCGTTCAAGGATTTGAGCATCGCCCTGCGCCATGCGTCGTTGCGTACCGAAGTTTCCACCCAGCGTGACAGCGATGAGCATCGGGTGATTGTGAGTTACCCGTTGAATATTCTGTAGACGCTGCCGGCGAAAAAAAGGGGGCAACGCGCATCATTGCCCCCTGATACAACCACCGCCCTGATTCAGGCGGTCCTAGAGCGTGGCGTCGATCTTTTTCGCCGCTGCCTCACTGACCCAGGTGTGCCAGATTTCTGGATGTTCCTTAAAGAACATCCGGGCCAGTTTGGGCGAGTCAATGTGTTCCTTGCTCATACGGGCCAGGTTCTGGTTCAACAGATCAATCGGCAGATTGACCTTCTCCAGCACACCGACCAACTCGGGTGCCTGCTCATGGAACACGCTGGAGAGCCCCACCTTGATGCTGATCTTCTTGTCGACGCCCGGTTTCTCTTCCAGCTTGACCAGGTCGACCTGGCCCATTAACGGGGTCGGTGACCAGTAGTAGAACAGTATCGGCTCGCCGCGCTTGTAGCTCGACAGGACGGCCGCATCCAGGGCAGGACCGGTCCCCGGGCGGAAGTTGGTGTAGTTGGCCTCCAGGCCGTAGCTTTTGAGCATCTCGCTGTTTTCCAGCTCGCAGGTCCAACCAGCCGGGCAATTGTAAAAACGCCCTTTGCTCGGTTCTTCCGGGTCCTTGAACAGCGCGGCGTACTGGGGCAGATCCGTGATCTTTTTCAAGTCGGGTGCCTTGGCCTTGAGATTACGCCTGGCATCGCCCTCGACCACATAACGCGGCACGTACCAGCCTTCCGTCGCACCGATGATCGGTGCGCCCACGCCCACGACCTTCCGACTCTGCTCGGCCTTGTTCCAGACTTCACTGCGTCCCACCCACTCTTCCGCCAGCACCTGGATATCGTTGCTGCCCAGGGCGCTCTCCATGGTGATGGAGTTACCCGGCAACGTATCGATCTGACAGCCATAGCCGTCCTTGAGCACAATCTCCAATACCTCGGTGAGCAACATACCGCTTTCCCAATTGAGCCCGGCGAACTTCACCGGTTTGCCGGACTCGCACCAACCGGCCGCCTGGCTCGCGCCACTGGCGGCCAACAGGCCAAGGGAAATCAGGGTGGCGGCCAGGCTATTTTTTTGGATGTTCACAATCGCACGCTCCAACACAGTCAACAGGGTTATGGCAGTGCAAGTCGTTGCCACAACTGTGGCAAACAGTGGTTAACAAGATGAAGCTCAAGCGCCTTGATGTATCGTCGGGAACCAATCTTCGCGCAGTCTCTGACCGGTCTGCATCGCATGCCCTGGATACGGTGGAGAGGTCCTCCCTGGACGCTCGATGTAACGTATATCGTCGCCAAGCCAACGCAGCGACAAGACGCGTCGCCGCTGCGCCGACGCATTGCCCCGGGCGCCATGGACCGTGCGGAAATCGAACAGTACCGCGTCACCCGGCTGCATCTGCCACTCGAGCACTTGCATGCCTTGCTCCGAGTCCGGATCGGGGGCGTCGCGGTAGCCATCGGCGTCGCGGTAGAAATCGCTTTGATCGGCCCAATGCACCGGCTTTATGCCTTTCTCCCAACGGTGTGAACCAGCAAGCAGGCGCAGCGTCGACTCGCGTACCGGGTCGACGGGTATCCAGAAGCTGACGTGCTGGTTGCCTTCGACAAAGTAGTAGGGAATATCCTGGTGCCAGGGGGTGGCCTTCTGCGCGCCCGGCTCCTTGACGAGAACATGGTCATGGAAGAACTGTGCCGACTGCGAGCGCATGACAGCCGCAGCAACAGAGGCCGCAGGCGACTCTTCGACCATCGCGCGAAACTCGGGAATGCGTTGCCAGTTGCAATAGTCATCGAAGAAACCGCCCGGTTTGTCATCCTTGTCGATGTAGCGGCTGGCGTAGGTACCCGGCTCGGCAAGGTTGCGCTCGATGCCGGCGGCAATGGTCTCGACCCACTCACTGAAGATGCCCCGCAGGCAAACCGCTCCATCGCGCTGAAAGGCCTCGATGTCTTGTTCAGTGATGGTGAATGAACCGTGTGTCATGACCTGAAACTCCCTCAAGCAAGAAATAAAGGTGGGGCGCAGGGCAAATATTCCATGACATCCAACCAAGATAAAATAATATGTATTGATTTATCACCCAAGAAAATCTTATGAAGTTCAGCCTGCGCCAATTACGTTATGCACTCGCCGCGGCCAAACACGGCAACCTCACGCTGGCGGCCGAGGAGTTGCACGTGTCCCAGCCCTCGGTTTCTACGGCGATTACCGAACTGGAGCAGTTGTTCGACCAGCCCCTGTTCGTTCGCCAACGCGGGCTCGGCGTCGCTCTGACCCCTTTCGGGCGCACGGTCATGGCCCAGGCCAAGCGAGTGCTGGCCGAGGCCAGGGCGTTTTCCGCCATCGGGACGGATGACAGCGACTTTTCCGGAGAGTTGGTGCTGGGGTGCTATGAGGACCTGGCGCCCTATTGCTTGCCGCAGATACTCAGGCGCCTGCAACTGGAACATCCTCAGGTCACGGTGGATATGCGCGAAGGCGGGTTCGAGTACCTCGGCAAGCGCCTCGCCGAAGGCAGCCTGGAATTGGCATTGACCTACGACTTGGGCCTGCCGGCACACATGGGTTGCATCGAGCTGCGCCAATTGAAGGCCCACGCCCTGTTGGCCGCTGATCACCCGCTGGCAAACGAGGCCGATGTGAGCCTCAAGGCGCTCAGCGAATGCAACCTGGTGGTGACCGATCAGATCCACAGCTGGCAGCACGTGCTGGACCTGTTCAACTTCTATGGGCTCACCCCCGCCAGCGTCCAGCGTACCCACAGCTTCGAGTTCCAGCGCAGCCTGGTTGCAAATGGTTTCGGCGTGGCGCTGACCTATACCCGCCCCTTCGGTGACCACAGCTACGACGGCCAACCGCTGGTCTGCCGCCCCGTCCGTGAAGAACTGCCTGCCCAACGCATCGTATTAGCCTACGACCAGCGCTACCCGTTGACGCCACCGGCCGAGGCGTTCAAGCACCAGGCCGTCACCTGGTTCAAAGAACGGCTATCGTTTGCCGCAAGTTGACTGTCAGCAGGTAGGGCATGTCATCAGCGCGTTATGACGCGGCGGTCGACATTGATCAGGGCCTCCCTCGTTTCAAGCGCCCGTACTGTTCCAACAACCCAGCCAGTTCCTCGTAGCACGCAGCGAGATGCGGGGCACCCAGCCTGCGCATCGATTTCGCCGCTCGCCGGGCCTGGGCCGCGCTCACTGCGGTGTTCA
Source organism: Pseudomonas sp. FG86 (assembly GCF_057808775.1). Taxonomy (NCBI): domain Bacteria; kingdom Pseudomonadati; phylum Pseudomonadota; class Gammaproteobacteria; order Pseudomonadales; family Pseudomonadaceae; genus Pseudomonas; species Pseudomonas sp. FG86. The sequence goes on from NZ_JBMDIS010000032.1 coordinate 50,209, forward strand.
AGGCATACCTGGACAGTCGCCGAGCGCCCCTTTGCGCGCATTCGGCAATCGCCGACCCCGGCGCCAATTGGCCGGTCTTGCGTTGCAGCCGCCCCAGGCTCCGGCTCAATTGCAACGACACATAGCCGGCTGGGTCAGCCTGTGGCTGATCTGCGCCCAACAAGGCCTGCAAGGACACCACTCGATGTTGTTGCTTCGCCTGCCATCCGAGCCTATCCAATCGGCTGCCCTGACGCAGCAAGCGTCGTGTGTCCCTCTCCAGCGCCTGCCTGAGTGCCCGTATGGGGCTGGCGGATTTCTTCGGAAACAGTTGGAAAGCCAGCAGGCAAACGGCAAGCGCCACCATCCAGGCCAGTGCTTGATTGGCGAACTCGACAAAGTCGTAGTGCGCCGTCTCCCCGGTGCTGACCAGGGTATTGAACGCGATCAGGTAGGCAATGCCTTGCAGCGCATGGCGCGGTCGGGTCGTGGCATGCATGCCGAATATCCAGAACGCGGCGAGCACTACGCTGAGCAGCGCAAACCCACTGATGTGAGGCAGCAGTAGAAACTTGCAGGCCGCAGCCGCCAGGATGCCGTAGAGCGTGCCCTTGATAAAACCGCGCATGCCCTGGGTGGGTGCGGCGCTGGTAGCCAGCAATGTGCAACATGGCCCCACGACCGCCAACAGCGTTGGCCCTTGGTCCCAGCCGGTGAGGTACCAGATGGCCGCCGTCGCCAAAATCGCCAGCAACGCTCGCAGGCCGTTGCGCAGCGCGTCCCCATAGTGTCGGTGAAAGCCCACTGCACGGGCAGGCACTTGGGTATTGCGTTGCAGGCTGGCAAAGCTCAACAAGGCGCTGCACAGGTCTGCCAAGGATTCATGCAGGTACTCTGCATCGCTCGCGTGCCGCTCAAGATCACCCGCCAGCCAATGTTGCATGGCCCTGACGCGCTCAGCTGCCGTGGAAAAATCCTGCGTGGCGTCGGCCAGCCCTTCGCCCAGCGGTTGCAGCTCCCGGCCAATGCGGGCAATGGCGGGTAATGCAGACCGCTGGGACGTACTCTCGGCCAGGACCACGCCCTGCAGGTACGCAAGCCCCGCCTGCAGCGTCGGCAGCCGGGAGCGGATCAGCGCGGACTCGCCCCGGCCGATGCCGAGCAGATCATCTACCTGGCTGATCTCAAGCGAGAGTGGCCGAGCGGCAAGGCTCGGGTGCGCGTCCTGCTCGCCACTCAACCGAATCGCCAGCCAGCGCATCGTGCGGGACGTCACGCTGATGAGCAGCCGATTGAGCTTCTGCTCGACGGTCTTGCGGCTGAACAGCGTCGCCACCAAGCTCAGGCTGAAGACCCCGAGTACCACCGCCGTCCCGCGTGTCACGATATGCTCGAAGCTTTGCTCGGGGGCGACAATCGCCGGGCCCAGGGCAAGGCATACGGTGTAACCGGCGACCACGGCCGCGGTAGCGTGATAGTGCCGCAGCACCGTCATGGCACCGACGCAGAGACCGAGCCACACACCGACCCCAAGGATAAACAGCAGCATTTTCTGGGCGAACAGGGCGGTCAGCACGAAGGCCGCGACGATCCCCACCAGCGTGCCCAGCACACGATGGAAACCCTTGCCGACCACGGCGCCCTGGATCGGGTGAATCAGCAGCAACACCGTCGACGCCGCCGAGAACGGCGCATCCAGGTGCAGTTGCAAGCCCAGCCACAGGGCCAGGGTGGCCGCCGCGACACTGCGCGACACGTAGCCCAGCGTCTGCGGCGTACATGGCAGCGGCAGCCCACTCAACACGCGGCCCTTCATCACATAAATGCCTGAAGCCAGCGTGACAGCCGCCAATGTCGCTCGGCGCCGGCCTCACTCACTTCGACACTGGCCGTCATCCCCGCCGCCAACTCCACGCCTGGGGGCACGCTGTCCAATTCAATCCGTACGGGCACCCGCTGGGCGAGTCGTATCCAACTGAACGTCGGGGCCACCTGGGGTAAACCGCCCTCGCTGCGCAGCTCGTTACCATCGGCGATGCCCCGCCCGATACTGGCGACATGGCCTTCAAGCAAAGGCGCAAACCCCATGAGTTTGATCGACGTGGCGGCCCCCAGTCGCACACCGGGGAGCTTGGTTTCTTCAAAGTAAGCAGTGACCCAGAAGCTGTGCGCATCGACCACAAACACATTGGTCGTGCCGGCGACGGCGTAGTCACCTGGCTGCAGGCGCAGTTGAGTCACGTAACCATCGACCGGCGAACGAATGGTCGTACGCTCGAGGTCCAGCTGGGCTTGGGCCAACTGGCTCTGGGCCGCCCCTAGGCGGGCCTTGGCCACTGCCAGGTCCCGCGCCGCGTTATCGGTTTCTTCCCGTGCAATCGCATCGCCGAGTTGGCTGCGACGCTGGAGCTGTGCCGTACGTTGCGCGAACACGCTACGTGCCTCTGCCAGCTCTGCGGCGCGCTGTTGCTGGGCCAGCAGATAGGCGCGCTGATCGATCCGATACAGCAACGCGCCCTTGGCGACCCACTGGTTATCCCCCACGAGGACGTGTTCGACCTGGCCGGACACCTCCGGGGCCATCCGGATGACATGCGCACTGACACGTCCGTCGCGCGTCCAGGGCGCCAATACGTAGGCTCGCCACAACTGCGTACAGAACAGCAGCGCAACCAGCCCCAGTACCAGCGTGGCGAGCGTCTTGAAGAGGTTATTGATAGACATGGCGCCTCGCTTAGACCATCAGGACTAACGTCGAAAGGATGATGAGCGAGACAAAAAAACGCGCCAGGCTCGGGTGCCAGGCCCACTCCAGCCAGCGGCGGATGGTGCGTTCCAGCAGCCCGTAGACCAAGGCTGAAACCCCCAGGTAAACCAGCAAAGGCGGGATATAGAGGTTGGCAATCGTGATTTCGCTGAGCATCGGTGGGTCTCGCCGTCGACCATCAACGCGATGGCCTTGCTGACGATGTTAGGTAATACGCACCTTTGCCGATATTGAGTATGCTGCCAGAATATAATCAAATTCAGCCATATTGCGGTGATGGGGCATGCACGAGACAAATCACGCCACGATTGAACAGTTCGAACTCGATCGCCTCGACCAACCTGCCGTGGCATTGATGCTGGGCGCCCAGCGCAACGACACCGAGTTTCCCGTACACACCCACCGCAAAGGCCAGCTGGTAGTGGCTTATCACGGCGGCATCGTGTGCACGGTGGAGGATGGGGTGTGGATGGTGCCGTCCGGGTTCGGCGTGTGGATTCCAGGTGGCGTGGCCCACAGCAACCGGGTCACGGCCAACGGTAAAGTCGGCTTTGTTTTTGTGGAGCCCGGCGCGGCGGCGCTACCGCAACAGTGCTGTACGTTGGTGCTGTCACCGCTGATCCTGGAACTGATCCTGCACCTCAGCGCCCAGGCGCAGGACTACCCGCCAGCATGTGCCAACGCGCGCTTGGCCAGTGTGCTGCTCGAACAGCTGGAACTTGCCCCGACGGAACAGTTGTACCTGCCGCTGCCCGCGACGGCGCAGTTGCGCGTGATCGCGCGCGGGTTGGCCCAGGACCCGTCCAACCGCTGCACCATGGCCCAGTGGGCGCGCCAAGTGGCCATGAGCGAGCGCTCCCTGGCCCGCCTGGTCAAACGTGAAACCGGGCTGACCTTCGGTCAGTGGCGCAAGCAATGGCAAATTATCGTAGCGCTGCAAAGCCTGGCCGAAGGCGAGTCGGTACAGCGCACCGCTGAAGCGCTTGGCTATGAGTCGGTCAGCTCATTCATCAGCATGTTCCGCAAGACCCTGGGCACGTCGCCGGCACGTTATATCCGCGCCACGGCCATGCCGGCCTCGCGCGCGCAGCCCTGACGCACGCCTCCAGCCCACCCGCAAGCCCAGTGATCATCGCTGGGCGGTCCGCGCTCATTGGCGCTCCCTCGCCCTGCTGAGCCAGGCGTCCCGAGCACACGCCTCGCCCCCCCCCTGAAAAGGTGTACCACCTGACCTTTTGTCGCGGTATTTATCGACGGCCCATCGCTGGCTCTTGCACTTAAGGTATTATGGTATACCATCATACACGGACCCACTCACACCCGACGGAGCAGCTCATGAGTTTCGAAATCCGCAAGATCGTCAGCTACGTAGAAGAAACCTTTATTGAAGGCGGCAAGGCCTCTGACACTCCCGTCACCATGGTTGGCCTGGCGGTCGTGTTGAAAAACCCCTGGCTGGGTCGCGGGTTTGTCGAAGACCTGAAACCGGAGATCCGTGCCAACTGCTCGGACCTCGGTGCACTGATGGTAGAGCGCCTGGTGGGCATCATCGGTGGCGCGCAGAAGATCGAAGCCTATGGCAAGGCCGCCGTGGTCGGGGCTGACGGCGAGATCGAACACGCGTCGGCGATCATCCATACCCTGCGCTTCGGCAACCACTATCGCGAAGCGGTCAAGGCCAAGAGCTACCTGAGCTTCACCAACAAGCGCGGCGGCCCGGGCACGTCGATCCAGATCCCGATGATGCACAAGGACGACGAAGGCCTGCGCTCGCACTACATCACCCTGGAAATGCAGATCGAAGACGCGCCGCGCGCCGATGAAATCGTGGTGGTGCTGGGCTGCGCAGACGGTGGCCGCCTGCACCCGCGCATCGGCAACCGTTACATCGACCTCGAAGAGCTGGCGGCGGAAAAAGCCCAGTAAGCCAAGACCGTCACTCCAACAAAAAGGCATGCAGGAGCGCTCCATGATTCGGCTCACCGCTGAACGTACCCCGGCTGGCACCAGTTACCTGGCGACCGGCCAAGGCCAGCCTGTGGTTTTGATCCACGGCGTGGGCCTGAATAAAGAGATGTGGGGCGGCCAGGTGGTTGGCCTGGCCACCAATTACCGCGTGATCACCTATGACATGCTCGGCCATGGCGCCAGCCCGCGCCCGGACAGCGGCACACCGCTGCTCGGTTATGCCGACCAACTGCTGGAGCTGCTCGATCACCTGCAATTGCCCCTGGCGACGGTGATCGGTTTCTCCATGGGCGGCCTGGTGGCGCGCGCCTTTGCCCTGCACTACCCGGAACGCCTCAACAGCCTGGTGGTGCTCAACAGCGTGTTCAACCGCAGCCCCGAACAGCGCGCCGGGGTGATTGCGCGCACCGCCCAGGCCGCCGAGCATGGGCCGGATGCCAATGCCGAAGCGGCCCTCTCGCGCTGGTTCAGCCGTGAATACCAGGCGGCCAACCCGGCGCAGATCGCCGCGTTGCGCCAGACCCTGGCCGGTAACGACCCCCAGGGCTACCTGACCACCTACGAGCTGTTCGCGACCCAGGACATGTACCGCGCCGACGACCTGGGCAGCATCCAGGTGCCGACCCTGGTGGCCACCGGCGAGCTGGACCCCGGCTCGACACCGCAGATGGCCCGCCAACTGGCGGAGCGTATTCCCGGCGCAACCGTGGCGGTATTGCCCGAGCAACGGCATATGATGCCGGTTGAATCGCCGCGCCTGGTCAACCAGCTGCTGCTGGACTTCCTCCAGACGGCGCACTCCCAACAACACCCGATAAAGGGGATCGTGGCATGACGCTTGAACGCTTCCAGATGTGCATCGGCGCAGAATGGGTCGATGCCTTGTCCGGCAAGACCTTTGACAGCCTCAACCCGGCCCTGGCCGAACCTTGGGCACAGTTGCCCGATGCCGATGAAGCCGACGTGGAACGCGCGGTGCAGGCTGCGCAACAGGCCTTCGACAGCCCGGCCTGGCGCGGCCTCACCGCCACCGCGCGGGGCAAACTGCTGCGCCGCCTGGGTGACCTGATCGCCGACAACAAGGAACGCCTGGCGCAGCTGGAAAGCCGCGACAACGGCAAGCTGATCCGCGAGACCCGTGGCCAGGTCAGTTACCTGCCGGAGTTCTTCCATTACACCGCAGGCCTGGCCGACAAACTCGAAGGCGGCACCCTGCCCCTGGACAAGCCCGACCTGTTTGCCTACACCGTGCATGAACCCATGGGCGTGGTCGCCGCGATCATTCCCTGGAACAGCCCGCTGTACCTCACGGCGATCAAGCTGGCGCCGGCCCTGGCGGCGGGCAACACCATCGTGATCAAGCCGTCGGAACATGCCTCGGCGACCATCCTCGAACTCGCGCGCCTGGCCCTTGAAGCCGGGATTCCGCCGGGCGTGGTCAACGTGGTGACCGGCTACGGCCCAAGCACCGGGGCCGCCCTCACCCGCCATCCGCTGGTGCGCAAGATCGCCTTTACCGGCGGTGCAGCCACGGCGCGCCATGTGGTGCGCAGCAGTGCCGAGAACTTCGCCAAGTTATCGCTGGAGCTGGGCGGTAAATCACCGAATATCATCTTTGCCGACGCCGACCTCGACAGCGCCATCAACGGCGCGATTGCCGGGATCTACGCCGCCTCCGGGCAGAGCTGCGTCTCCGGTTCGCGCCTGCTGGTACAGGACGAGATCTACGACGAATTCGTCGAGCGCCTGGTGGAGCGCGCCCAGCGCATTCGCATCGGCAACCCCCAGGAAGATGCCAGCGAGATGGGCCCCATGGCTACTGCGCAGCAACTGGCCGTGGTCGAGGGCCTGGTGGCCGACGCCATCGCCGAAGGCGCGCGCCTGCGCACCGGCGGCAAGCGCCCGCAGAACCTGGGGGCCGGCTGGTTCTACGAGCCGACCCTGTTCGAGTGCGACCGCAACTCGATGAAGATCATGCAGGAAGAAGTCTTCGGCCCGGTGGCCTCGGTGATCCGCTTCAAGGACGAAGCCGAAGCCCTGGCGATCGCCAACGACTCGCAGTTCGGCCTCGCCGCCGGCATCTGGACCCGCGACCTGGGCCGCGCCCACCGCCTGGCCCGGGACGTGCGCTCGGGGATCATCTGGGTCAACACCTACCGCGCCGTCTCGGCCATGGCGCCCATCGGCGGCTTCAAGAACAGCGGCTACGGACGCGAAAGCGGCATCGATTCGGTGCTGGCCTACACCGAGCTGAAGACGGTGTGGATCAACCTCTCCCAGGCGCCCATGCCTGATCCTTTTGTGATGCGTTAAGAGACCCCGACCATGATCGAACCCGGCATTTACAAAGACGTCATGAGCTCGTTCCCCTCCGGCGTCACGGTGGTCACCACCCTGGACCCGGACGGCGGCATCGTGGGCATTACCGCCAGCGCGTTCAGTGCGCTGTCGATCGACCCGGCCCTGGTGCTGTTCTGCCCCAACTACGCCTCGGACACCTACCCGGTGCTGCGCGACAGCAAGCGCTTTGCGATTCACTTGCTGTCGGCCGACCAAACCGCCGAAGCCTATGCCTTCGCCAGCAAGGGCAAGGAAAAGGCCAAGGGCATCGAGTGGCACCTCAGCGACCTGGGCAACCCGTTGCTGGCCAAGGCCACGGCGATCATCGAGTGTGAGTTGTGGCGCGAATACGATGGCGGTGATCACGCGATCATCGTCGGCGCAGTGAAGAACCTGATCCTGCCCGCGCAACCGGTCACGCCGATGATCTACCACAAAGGCAAGCTGGGCCCGCTGCCCACCCTGGCCTGAGGAGCACAGTACGATGAGCAACGACAAATATGAGCAGGGCCTGAAAATCCGCACCCAGGTGCTGGGCGAAGCCTATGTGCAGCGCTCCCTCGAGAATGCCGACGATTTCACCCGGCCCTTGCAGGAGATGGTCACCGAGTACTGCTGGGGCCATGTGTGGGGCCGTGAGGGTTTGTCGCTTAAAGAACGCAGCATGATAAACTTGGCAATGATTTCGGCCCTCAATCGACCTCACGAGCTCAAGCTGCATGTACGTGGCGCCTTGCGTAACGGGCTGAGTCGTGAACAAATACGCGAAATTCTGCTTCAGGTCGGCATTTATTGCGGGGTTCCCGCCGCCGTGGACAGCTTCCGGCTGGCCCGGGAAGCCTTCGCCGAAGCCGATGCAGAGGCCACCCGTTAACCCTTGGCTGTTTTGATCGATCGAGCACCGCTGCCGGTGCTCGTTTTGCAGGGACAGCCACCTTCAGAGCAGACCCCATGAAACGCCTGCCACTCGACGACAGCTTCAAGGTCAATCACAACCCGGTCACCCTGCGCGAAATCGTGCTGGAGAAACTGCGCAGCGCCATCATGAACTTCCAGCTCCTGCCGGGCGACCGCCTGGTAGAACGCGACCTGTGTGATCGCCTGGGCGTCAGCCGCACGTCGGTGCGCGAAGCCCTGCGTCACCTGGAGTCCGAGGGCCTGGTGGAGTTTGCCGATGCCAAAGGCCCGCAGGTCGCGATCATCACCCTGGCCGACGCGGTCGACATCTATGAACTGCGCTGCGTGCTCGAAGGCTTGATCGTGCAGTTGTTCACCCTGCGCGCCAAGGCCAAGGACATCAAGGCCCTGGAAAAAGCCCTGGAGGAGAACCGCAAGGCCCTCAAGGACGGCGAACTGCAACAGGTGATCGACTCGGTGCAAGGCTTCTACGACGTCTTGCTCGAAGGCTCCGGCAACCACGTGGCGGCCACGCAACTGCGCCAGTTGCAGGCGCGTATCAGCTACCTGCGCGCCACCTCGGTGTCCCAGGAAAACCGCCGCGGCGCCAGTAACCAGGAAATGGAACGCATGGTCCAGGCAATCAAGAGCGGCGACCCGCTCGCGGCGCACCAAGCCTGTGTCGATCACGTGCGCGCAGCCGCTGCCGTGGCCCTGGATTACCTCAAGCGCAAGCAGGAAGAGACCGGCAAGATTCCAGAGATCACCCTGCCCATCGCGCTCAAAGAACCGCGCATAGGCCACTGACCATGTTCAGCCCAAGCTATTGCCCGAAATGCGGCGGCAGTGACCTCGGTCGCCAGTTGCCACCGGGCGATACGCATGAGCGCCTGATGTGCCGGGGCTGCGGCTATATCCACTACATCAACCCCAAGATCATCGCCGGCTGCATCATCGAGCAGGACGGCAAATACCTGCTGTGCCAACGGGCAATCCCGCCCCGTCCCGGCACCTGGACCCTACCGGCCGGCTTCATGGAAGGCGGCGAGACCACTGAACAAGCCGCGTTGCGCGAAGTCTGGGAAGAAAGCGGCGTGCGCGCGGAAATCGTCTCGCCCTACTCGATCTTCAGCGTGCCGACGATCAGCGAGGTGTACATCATCTTCCGCGCCATCGCGCTGGAAATCACCGGCCAGTTCGGCCCGGAAACCCTCGACTACCGGTTCTTCGCGCCCGAGGACATTCCCTGGGACAGCATCTACTACCCGGCGATCCGGCAGATCCTCGAACGGTATATCGAGGAACGCCAGGCCGGGGTGTATGGCATCTACATCGGCAATGACGACAGCGGCAAGATCCACTTTATCCGCTGATCTCACAGCCAAACACCGGACCAAATGTGGGAGGGGCGGTGCGACGATTCGACTTGCCCCCGATAGCAGTGTGTCAGCCGCTGAATAAGGTGACTGACCCACCGCCATCGGGGGCAAGCCCCCTCCCACACTGGACCGCTGTTGGCAGGTAGAAAGCAGCCCGGCGGTAGATCGCATGGATACCACCAATCCCCTGTGGGAGATGTCGAGCTTTAGCGAGGCTTCGAAGGCGGCGGTACTGTTGGCAGAGATGTTGGCTGACACACCGCCATCGGGGGCAAGCCCCCTCCCACACTGGATCGCTGTTGGCAGGTAGAAAGCAGCCCGGCGGTAGATCGCATGGATACACCAATCCCCTGTGGGAGATGTCGAGCTTTAGCGAGGCTTCGAAGGCGGCGGCACGGTTGGCAGAGAGGTTGGCTGACACACCGCCATCGGGGGCAAGCCCCCTCCCACATTTGGTCCTATGTTTGGCCTGATGACCTAAGGCGCCAGCCCTTCCACGATGACGATCTGCGCCACCCCCGCCCCTTCACGGTACCCCTTCGCCTCCTGATAGTCAGCAGACTCGTAGCACGCCACCGCCTGCTCGTAGCTATCGAACTCGATCACCACATTGCGCTGCCGTGCCGGCCCGCCTTCCATCGCCTCGCTGCGCCCGCCCCTGGCCAGGAACCGCCCGCCAAACTTGGCAAACGCTGCCGGTGCGCGTTGGGTGTACTGCGTGTACTGCTCTGCGTCGGACACATCCACATGGGCAATCCAGTAAGCCTTCATCGTGACATCCTCTTGTTGCGTTTTTGTGGTATACCATAATACATACAACCAACAAAACGAGCACACTGACATGCCCTTCAACAGCATCGCAGACATCATCGAAGACTATCGCCAGGGCAAGATGGTGCTCCTGGTGGACGACGAAGACCGGGAAAACGAAGGCGACCTGTTGCTGCCCGCTGCCTGCTGCACCGCCGAGACTATCAGTTTCATGGCTCGCGAAGCCCGTGGCCTGATTTGCCTGACCCTGACCGACGAACATTGCCAGCGCCTGGGCCTCGAGCAGATGGTGCCGAGCAATGGCAGCGTGTTCAGTACGGCGTTTACCGTGTCCATCGAAGCCGCCAGCGGCGTGACCACCGGCATCTCTGCCGCCGACCGCGCGCGCACCGTGGCGGCGGCCGTTGACGTCAATGCCGGGCCAGCCGACATCGTGCAACCGGGGCATATCTTCCCGTTGCGCGCCAAGGACGGCGGCGTATTGACCCGCGCCGGCCACACCGAAGCCGGCTGCGACCTGGCGCGCCTGGCCGGGCACACACCGGCCTCGGTGATCGTTGAAGTGATGAACGACGACGGCACCATGGCGCGCCGCCCCGACCTGGAAATTTTCGCGCGCAAACATGGGATCAAGATCGGCACCATCGCCGACCTGATCCACTACCGCCTCAGCACCGAGCGTACCGTGGTGCGCATTGGCGAACGGGATTTGCCCACGGTGCATGGCACGTTCCGCCTGATCACCTTCGAAGACCGCATCGACGGCGGCGTGCACATGGCAATGGTCATGGGCCAGTTGCGCCGCGATACCCCTGCGCTGGTGCGCGTGCATGTGATCGACCCGCTGCGCGACCTGGTCGGCGCCGACTACAGCGGCCCGTCCAACTGGACCCTGTGGGCCGCGTTGCAACGCGTCGCCGCCGAAGGCTGCGGCGTGGTGGTGGTGCTGGCCAACCATGAGTCGTCCCAGGCGCTGCTGGAGCGTGTGCCACAACTGACCCAGGCGCCACGCCAGTTCAACCGTTCGCAGTCGCGCATCTATTCGGAAGTGGGTACCGGGGCGCAGATCTTGCAGGACCTCGGCGTCGGCAAGCTGCGTCACCTCGGCCCGCCCCTCAAATACGCCGGGCTGACCGGCTACGACCTGGAGGTGGTCGAGAGCATTCCCTTCACCGAATGACGGATAACCGGTAAGGCAAAATGCTTGCACAAAGTTTGGAATACCATAATATGATATTCCATAGACCGAACGCTTTCGCCAAGTGCGCCCGCCAGGGATAGCACCAATAACAGCCCTTGGCACGGTCGCCTTTTGGGGCCCCGACTGAGGCCCTGATTGACCTACTGCTCCCGATAGGCGGGCATTACCAGCCCGCTCAATAACAAAACAAATGAGGGCGTGAACATGGTGTTGAACAAACGTACAACCGCGGTGCTGTTTGCCGGTTTACTGGCGACGGCCACCCACGCGGCCCTGGCGGCCGAAAGCATCAATTTCGTGAGCTGGGGCGGTAGCACCCAGGATGCGCAGAAGCAGGCCTGGGCCGACCCGTTCAGCAAGGCCAGCGGCATTACCGTGGTCCAGGATGGGCCCACCGACTACGGCAAACTCAAGGCCATGGTCGAAAGCGGCAACGTGCAGTGGGACGTGGTGGATGTCGAGGCCGACTTCGCCTTGCGCGCCGCCGCCGAAGGTCTGCTCGAACCCCTGGATTTCTCGGTGATCCAGCGCGACAAGATCGACCCGCGCTTCGTCTCCGACCATGGCGTGGGCTCGTTCTTCTTCTCCTTCGTGCTCGGCTACAACGAAGGCAAGCTCGGCGCCAGCAAGCCCCAGGACTGGACCGCGCTGTTCGACACCAAGACCTACCCCGGCAAACGCGCCCTCTACAAATGGCCGAGCCCTGGCGTGCTCGAACTGGCCCTGCTCGCCGACGGCGTACCGGCCGACAAGCTCTACCCGCTGGACCTGGACCGCGCCTTCAAGAAACTCGACACCATCAAGAAAGACATCGTCTGGTGGGGCGGCGGTGCACAGTCTCAGCAGCTGCTGGCCTCCGGCGAAGTCAGCATGGGCCAGTTCTGGAACGGTCGCATCCACGCCCTGCAGGAAGACGGCGCGCCAGTGGGCGTGAGCTGGAAGCAGAACCTGGTGATGGCCGACATCCTCGTCGTGCCTAAAGGCACGAAGAACAAAGCCGCCGCGATGAAGTTCCTGGCCAGTGCCAGCAGCGCCAAAGGCCAGGCCGACTTTTCCAACCTGACCGCCTATGCTCCAGTGAACATCGACAGTGTGCAGCGCCTCGACTCGGTGCTGGCGCCGAACCTGCCGACCGCCTACGTCAAGGATCAGATCACCCTCGATTTCGCCTACTGGGCCAAGAACGGTCCGGCTATTGCGACACGGTGGAATGAATGGCTAGTCAAATGAAAATGACGGCAACCACACCGACCGGGAGCGCCCTCGGCGCTGCCGGCGCGGTTTCCTCCAAGGCCGGTACGCCGTCCCTGGCGCAGCGCTGGCGGGGGTCGAGCAACCTGATCCCGGCCCTGCTGTTCCTCGGCCTGTTCTTCCTGGCGCCGCTGATCGGCCTGCTGCTGCGTGGCGTGCTGGAGCCGGTGCCGGGCCTGGGCAACTATGAACAACTGTTTGCCAACTCGGCCTATGCAAGGGTGCTGTTCAACACCTTTTCGGTGGCGGGCCTGGTGACCCTGTTCAGCCTGCTGCTGGGCTTCCCGCTGGCCTGGGCGATTACCCTGGTGCCGCGCGGCTGGGGGCGCTGGATCCTGAACATCGTGCTGCTGTCGATGTGGACCAGCCTGCTCGCCCGCACCTATTCCTGGCTGGTCTTGCTGCAAGCCTCCGGGGTGATCAACAAGGCGCTGATGGCGATGGGCATCATCGATCAGCCGCTGGAGATGGTGCACAACCTCACCGGCGTGGTGATCGGCATGAGCTACATCATGATCCCATTCATCGTGCTGCCGTTGCAGGCGACCATGCAGGCCATCGACCCGATGATCCTGCAGGCCGGCTCGATCTGCGGCGCGAGCCCGTGGACCAACTTCTTCCGGGTGTTCCTGCCGCTGTGCCGGCCGGGGTTGTTTTCCGGCGGCCTGATGGTGTTCGTGATGTCCCTCGGTTACTACGTCACCCCGGCGCTGCTCGGCGGTGCGCAGAACATGATGCTGCCCGAGTTCATCATCCAGCAGGTGCAATCGTTCCTCAATTGGGGCCTGGCCAGTGCCGGCGCCGCGTTGCTGATCTTCATCACCCTGGTGCTGTTCTACTTCTACCTGAAGCTTCAGCCGGAATCCCCGGTTGGCGCCAGCAACGCGAGGTAAGCCGTCATGCTCCTGACTCCCAATGCCATGAGCCGCAAGATGCGCTTGGGCCTCTACACCACCACCGGCTTGATCGGCCTGTTCCTGCTGCTGCCGATCGTGTTCATCGTGCTGCTCTCGTTCGGCTCGTCGCAATGGCTGGTGTTCCCGCCACCGGGCTGGACGCTGAAATGGTATGGCCAGTTCTTCTCCAACGCCGACTGGATGAATGCCGCGATGGCCAGCCTCAAGGTGGCGGTGCTGACCACCGTGTTCGCCGTCGCCCTGGGCCTGCCCACCGCGTTTGCCCTGGTGCGCGGGCGTTTCCCCGGCCGTGAGCTGCTCTACGGCCTGTTCACGCTGCCGATGATCGTGCCGCTGGTGATCATCGCCGTGGCGGTGTACGCGCTGTTCCTCAAGCTCGGCTACACCGGCACGATGTTCGCCTTTGTGGTCAGCCATGTGATCGTCGCGCTGCCGTTCACGATCATCTCGATCATCAACTCGCTGAAGCTGTTCGACCAGTCGATCGAAGACGCGGCGGTGATCTGCGGCGCCTCGCGTTTGCAGGCGGTGTTCAAGGTGACCTTTCCGGCGATTCGCCCAGGAATGGTGGCCGGTGCGCTGTTTGCCTTTCTGGTCTCGTGGGACGAGGTGGTGCTCAGCGTGATGATGGCCAGCCCGACCCTTCAAACCCTTCCCGTGAAAATGTGGACCACCCTGCGCCAGGACCTGACGCCTGTGATCGCCGTCGCTTCGACGCTGCTGATCGGCCTCTCGGTACTGGTCATGGTGATTGCCGCCGCCGTTCGCCGGCGTACCGAAACCCGCGCCTGAGCGCCGAGGAGAAGAACATGAGTGCAGTGATCAACGATGTCGCGCGAAGCCATGGCCAACCCCTGGTCAGCCTGCGCAACCTGAACAAGCACTACGGCGAATTTGCCGCCGTCGACAACATTTCGCTGGATATCAAGGACGGCGAATTCCTCACCTTCCTCGGCTCCAGCGGCTCGGGCAAAAGCACCACGCTGTCGATGCTCGCCGGTTTTGAAACACCGAGCAGCGGCGAGATCCTGGTGAGCGGCCAATCGCTGGTCAACGTACCACCGCACAAGCGCGACATCGGCATGGTGTTCCAGCGTTACTCGCTGTTCCCGCACCTATCGGTACGCGACAACATCGCCTTCCCCCTGGCGATTCGCAAACTGGCCAGTGCCGAACGCGAGAAGCGCGTCGACGCCATGCTCAAGCTGGTGCAGCTTGAGCAATTTGCGCATCGCCGCCCTTCGCAACTGTCCGGCGGCCAGCAGCAACGGGTCGCCATCGCACGCGCGCTGGTGTACGAGCCACGCATCCTGCTGATGGACGAACCCCTCGGCGCCCTCGACAAGAAGCTGCGTGAAGACCTGCAGGACGAACTGCGCCAACTGCACCGGCGCCTGGGCATCACCATCGTCTACGTGACCCACGACCAGGAAGAAGCCATGCGCCTGTCCCAGCGCATCGCGATTTTCAGCCACGGCAAGATCGTCGGCCTGGGCAGCGGCTTCGACCTCTATCAGAACCCGCCGAACGCCTTTGTCGCGTCGTTTCTGGGCAACTCCAACTTCCTCAAGCTCAAGGCCCAGGGCAATGCGGCGGCGTCGTTCGAAGGCCAATCCCTGTCGATCCGCCTGACCAGCGGGCTGCACACCGAGCAGGAGGTACTGCTGATGGTGCGCCCGGAAAAAGCCCTGGCGCTGAGCGTCGAACAGGCCACCGCACAGCCCTTGGCCGCCGGTTGGAATGAAGTGTCGGCCATCGTCGGTGAAGTGCTGTTCCTCGGCGAAAGCCAGACCTGCACGGTGAAAACCCTCGGCGGCACGTCGATGACGGTCAAGGCGCTGTCCGCCGCGGGCATGCCCCTCAAGGCCGGCGACCCGGTGCGCGTGCGCTGGGCCACGGCGGATGCGTGTGTGTATACCGAATGGGCTGAAAGCGACCTGAACAAGGCCGCCGGCGCGCACTGAGTCACCCTTGTGGGAGGGGGCTTGCCTCCGATGGCAGTGGGTCAGCCAAAGATGCATTCACTGACACTCCCTCATCGGGGCATGGGTATCTACACAATTTCCAGTGGTCTGTGGCGAGGGAGCTTGCTTCCGTGGCGGCCTTTGGGCCGACCATGTCGTTGGGTTTGACCGAGTACATATCCGTTGCTGCGGTAACGGCCGCTTATGGTTCCGCTCTTACAGCGGGTCACTTTTGGAAAGAGCCCAAAAGTAACCAAAAGGCTCTTGCCGGTATGACTCACCCACATGGGTTACAAATCAGTTCACACATAGGTAACAGTTTTTAACTGGCAGGGTCGATTTCGTGAGGATCTGACCATGCCCTGGAGAGAGCTGAAACCTATGGACCTCAAAGTGATGTTCATCGCTGAGTATCTATCTGAAAAGCACAGCTTTAGCCGGCTGTGCCAGGACTACCAGATCAGCCGAAAGACTGGCTACAAATGGGTCGAGCGCTATGAACTGGAGGGACCCAGTGGGCTCGACGAACGTAGTCGCCGACGGCACAACCAAACTTATGTGGTGCCGCTGGTTGTGAGGCAGGCAATTATTGAGCTTCGTTCGGTTGGCGAAACGATTCCAGGTCCTAAAAAGATCCAGAACGATCTGATGAAACGTTTTCCGGGGCAGGACCCACCGTCGAAAACGACGATTTACAACATCCTTAAGGCCGCTGACTTGATCACGCCTCGATCGTCGCGTCAGCGTGTCGCGGTCTATCCCAAGCCTTTGCGTAAGGCAGAAACGCCTAATCAGCTCTTCAGCGCTGATTACAAGGGCCAATTTCTTACCGGAGCGGGCGTTTGGTGCTATCCGCTGACGATCATGGATCATGCCAGTCGCTTCCTGCTTGCCTGCGAGAGCATGGCTAATACCAATCTCAAGGAGACCCAGCAAACCTTCGAGCGCGTTTTTCGTGAGTATGGAATGCCTGAGCGCATCCGCACTGATAACGGCGTGCCGTTTGCGAGTACAGGGCGTGCAGGGCTATCGCAATTGTCAATCTGGTGGTTACGCCTTGGGATTATTCCTGAGCGAATTGAGCCCGGTCGGCCAGACCAAAATGGACGTCATGAACGCATGCACCGGACATTGAAAAGCACCTTTCCCCAACCGCCGGCAATTGCTTGGGAGGCTCAGCAAAAACACTTTGATCGATTTATGCAGCACTACAATTATGAGCGAGGGCATGAAGCGCTCGGGCAGAAAACACCTGCTTCCTGCTACGTGCCGTCAATCCGGGCCTACCCAGAGAAGCTGCCGGAAATGGGGTATGCCAGCCATATTGAGTGTTACCTGGCTGACTGTAGTGGAATCATCAATCGAGGTGGCCTGCGCATTTACGTGGGTCACCTGCTCAGGCATCAGAACATTGGAATGGACCTGATCAAGGACGGGGTATGGAATGTGATCTTCGGTCCGGTGATCCTAGGTCACGTCAATGCCAGGGATGCAAAGAACGGCTATGTTTCAATCAAAGTGTCACCTATGTGAATGCACTTTTTTGTAACCCATGTGGTTG
>NZ_JBMDIS010000033.1:0-65656 GCF_057808775.1 Pseudomonas sp. FG86
GCTGCCTGGCACACTGCAGCGTTCTTATTGGGGCTGCTGCGCAGCCCAACGCGGGGCAAGCCCGCTCGCCACACCAACCCGCTCACTACACAAGTGGGGTCGTTTAATATCAGTTCGCCATCCGCACGCTGCCCAGGCTGCCGCTCACCTCATACGCCACCAGTTCCGCCTGGTGCGCCGCCAGAATCTCCGGCAGCGAGCCGCGCAGGTATTCCACCCACGTCTTGATCTTCGCATCCAGGTACTGGCGCGACGGGTAGATGGCGTACAGGTTCAATTCCTGGGACCGGTAGTTGGGCATGACCCGCACCAGCGTGCCGTTGCGCAAGCCTTCGATGGCGGCGTACACCGGCAGCAGGCCGACGCCCATGCCGCTGGTGATCGCGGTTTTCATCGCGTCGGCCGAGTTCACCAGGAACGGCGAGGTGTTGATCGCTACGCTTTCCTGGCCTTCGGGGCCGTTGAAGGTCCATTTGTCCAGTTGGATCACCGGGCTGACCAGGCGCAGGCACGCGTGGTTGAGCAAGTCATGGGGGCGTTGCGCGCAGCCCTTGGCCTTGACGTAATCCGGCGAGGCACAGGCGATGCTGTAGGTAATGCCCAGGCGCTGGGACACGAAACCCGAATCCGGCAGCTCGCTGGCCAGCACGATGGACACGTCGTAGCCCTCGTCGAGCGGGTCTGGCACGCGGTTGGCCAGGGTCAGGTCGAAGGTCACGTCGGGATGAGTACGGCGGTAGCGCGCAATCGCATCGATGACGAAATGCTGGCCGATACCGGTCATGGTGTGCACTTTCAACTGCCCGGCCGGGCGTGCATGGGCGTCACTGGCCTCGGCCTCGGCCTCCTCGACATAGGCCAGGATCTGTTCGCAGCGCAGCAAATAACGTTTGCCGGCTTCTGTCAGTGCGATGCGTCGGGTGGTGCGGTTGAGCAAGCGGGTTTGCAGATGGGCCTCCAGGTTGGAGACTGCGCGCGAGACGTTGGCAGTGGTGGTGTCCAGTTGGGCGGCGGCGGCGGTGAAGCTGCCGGCTTCGGCCACGCAACTGAAAGCGCGCATGTTTTGCAAAGTGTCCATGGAGTGTTCTCAGGGGAGATAACAAATTGTGACAGAAAGTTACGCCGTCCAGTGATCCCTACCAACGGATTATCGCCTGAACGGTAACAAAGATTCACAGGAATACCAGCTTATCGCCATTCCCCTGGCCGCCTAGAATTGCGCCACCTTCCCCGCAACACCCACCTCAGGAATTCGTTCGCCGTGCCGCGTCGCATCAGCAGAGAGCTGAAGACTCTCATTTACAGGGAGCTGAAGGCTCTCAGTGTTTGCGCCTTATCGTTAGCAATCAGCGGCTGCATCGGAACCGGAGGAATCGCCCCCCAAGGCCAGGCCCTCGACGCCAATCAATTGGCCACCGACGAGGCGATCCAGAGCGCCGCCCGCGACGCCCACTGGCCCACCGCCCAATGGTGGCAAGCCTACGGCGACCCGCAATTGAACCGCTGGGTCGACCTCGCTACGCGTGACAGCCCAAGCATGGCCATCGCCGCTGCTCGGGTGCGCGAAGCGCGGGCCATGGCCGGGATTGCCGAGTCGGCCGAGTCGTTGCAGATCAACAGTGACACCACCCTCAAACGCCACAACTGGCCGAACGATCAGTTCTACGGCCCGGGTGCATTGAGCGGTTCCAACACCTGGGACAACAATACGTCCCTGGGCTTCAGCTACGCACTCGACCTGTGGGGCCGTGAAAGCAATGCCACCGAACGTGCCGTCGACCTGGCGCACATGAGCGCGGCCGAAGCCCGCCAGGCTCAGCTGGAATTGCAGAACAACGTGGTACGCGCCTATATCCAGCTGTCGTTGCACTACGCCAACCGCGATATCGTCGCGGCGACGTTGGCCCAGCAACAGCAGATTCTCGACCTGGCCAATAAGCGCCTGAACGCCGGGATCGGCACCCATTTCGATGTCAGCCAGGCCGAAACCCCGCTGCCGGAAACCCACCGTCAATTGGATGCGCTGGACGAAGAAATCGCCCTGAGCCGTAACCAACTGGCTGCGTTGGCGGGCAAGGGGCCGGGGGAGGGCGCGCAGTTGCAACGCCCCACGTTGTCCCTTGCGGCCCCCCTGAAGTTGCCATCGAGCCTGCCGGTGCAACTGCTTGGCCAGCGTCCCGACGTGGTCGCCAGCCGTTGGCAGGTCGCGGCGCAAGCCCGTGGCATCGATGTGGCGCATGCCGGTTTCTATCCCAATGTCGACCTGGTCGGCAGCCTCGGCTACATGGCCACCGGCGGTGGCCTGCTGGGCTTTCTCGCCGGCAAGAAATTCAATTACAACGTCGGCCCGGCGATCACCTTGCCCATTTTCGACGGCGGCCGCCTGCGGGCAGAGTTGGGCGAGGCCAGCGCCGGCTATGACATCGCCGTGGCGCGCTACAACCAGACCCTGGTCAATGCGCTCAAGGGCATCAGCGACCAGTTGATCCGCCGCGAATCCATGGACAAGCAAGCGGGTTTCGCCGCGCAGTCGGTGGCCTCGGCGCAGAAAACCTACGACATCGCGATGATCGCCTACCAGCGTGGCCTTACCGACTACCTCAATGTGCTGAACGCCCAGACCCTGTTGTTCCGCCAGCAGCAAGTCGAGCAACAGGTGCAGGCCGCCCGCTTGAGTGCGCATGCCGAACTGGTGACCGCCCTGGGCGGCGGCGTCAGAGCCGGCGACGACGTACCGCAGGACACCAGGACCCTCCCGAGCAAAACCCCTGCGGCGCTTGCCGTGTTTGATCACTGAGTAGGCGTTCATGACTCCCTTGCCTGCACCGCTGCGCTGGCTGCACTCCCTTGAGTGGCGCCGTGGCTTTTTCGACTGGGCACGCAGTGATGGCGTGACTTGGGTGTACATCTTCAAGGTACTGATCGCTGCCTTCCTCACGCTGTGGCTGGCCATGCGCCTGGAACTGCCGCAACCGCGCACCGCGATGATCACCGTGTTTATCGTGATGCAACCGCAGAGCGGCCAGGTGTTCGCCAAGAGCTTCTATCGTTTCCTCGGCACCCTCGCGGGGTCGGCGGTGATGGTGTTGTTGATTGCGTTGTTTGCGCAGAACACCGAGTTGTTCCTGGGGGCGCTGGCGATCTGGGTCGGCATTTGCACCGCTGGCGCGACACGCAATCGCAACTTTCGCGCCTACGGGTTTGTACTCGCGGGCTATACAGCGGCGATGGTCGGCCTGCCGGCCCTGGCCCATCCCGACGGCGCCTTTATGGCGGCGGTATGGCGGGTGTTGGAAATCTCCCTGGGGATTCTCTGCTCCACGCTGGTCAGCGCCGCGATCCTGCCGCAGACCTCCAGCGCCGCGATGCGCAATGCGTTGTACCAACGCTTCGGCGTGTTCGCGCTGTTCGTCACCGATGGCCTGCGTGGGCGCAGCCAGCGTGAAGGGTTCGAGGCCACCAATGTGCGCTTTATCGCCGAAGCCGTGGGCCTGGAAGGGTTGCGCAGCCTCACCGTATTCGAAGACCCGCACATGCGTCGACGCAACGGCCGGCTCAGTCGTCTCAACAGCGAGTTCATGAGCATCACCACGCGCTTCAATGCCTTGCACCAGTTGCTCGAACGCCTGCGCGCCGACGCTGCCGATCACGTTGTCGCGGCGATCAAGCCGGGGTTGCAGGACCTTGCCGAAGTGCTCGACGGTTTCTCCGGGCGTGCCCTGACCAGCCCCGACGCCGCGCGCCTGGTCAACCAGCTGAGCTCCTACAAGGATGGCCTGCCCGCCAAGGTGCGCAGCCTGCGCGCGATCTTCCAGGAGGGGCACCCGAGCGAGGCCGAGCAGCTGGATTTCCACACCGCCTACGAGCTGCTCTACCGCTTTGTCGACGACCTGCACAACTACGCGCAGACCCACGCCTCCCTGGCCGACCACAGCCATGCGCGCGAACAGTGGGACGAAACCTTCAGCCCGAAAACCAACTGGCTGGCCTGCGCCGCCTCGGGTATTCGCGCATCGTTCATCCTGATCGTGCTCGGCAGTTACTGGGTTGCCACCGCCTGGCCCAGCGGCGCCACCATGACCATGATCGCCGCCGCCACCGTCGGCCTGTCCGCCGCCACGCCCAACCCCAAGCGCATGGCGTTCCAGATGGCCTGCGGCACGTTCATCGGCGCGCTGGTCGGCTTTGTCGAAATGTTCTTCGTGTTCCCCTGGATCGATGGCTTCCCGTTGCTGTGCGTGATGCTCGCGCCGGTGATCATCCTCGGCGCCTTCCTCGCTTCACGCCCGCAATACGCCGGGGTGGGCGTCGGCCTGCTGATCTTTTTCAGCACCGGTTCGGTGCCGGATAACCTCACGGTCTACAACCCCTACAGCTTTATCAATGACTACATCGCCATGATCCTCGGCATGCTGGTGTGCGCGGCGGCGGGGGCGATCATCCTGCCGCCCAACAGCCGCTGGCTGTGGCGCCGCCTGGAGCAGGACCTGCGCGAGCAAGTGGTGTATGCGATCAGCGGCAAGCTCAAGGGCCTGGCATCGAGTTTTGAAAGCCGTACCCGCGACCTGCTGCACCAGGCCTACGGCCTCGCCGTCGGCCAGCCGCAGGTGCAACGCGATTTGCTGCGCTGGATGTTCGTGGTGCTGGAAGTCGGCCACGCGATCATCGAGTTACGCAAGGAACAGGCGATCCTGCCGGTGCACCCGGCCTATGCCGAATCCCAGCCGTGGCGCCAGGCGATCCGGGTAATGGGGCGCTCGCTGGTGCGACTGTTCCTGCAACCCAGCGCGAGCAACCTGGAGCGCGGGCTGATTGCCGTCGACCACGCGATCAGCCGTGTACAGGCCACCGACGAACCCTTCGCCCCGCACTTCGACACATCCGCCCTGCGCCGGGTGAAGAGCTACCTGCACTTTATCCGCACCTCGTTGCTGGACCCGCAATCGCCGTTGGCGGCCCTCAAAGGATCCCCGCATGCCTCGTGAAATCGCCTTCCACGGCGTCTATATGCCGACCATGACCCTGATGTTCTTGATCGCGGCGGGCCTGGCCTGGGCGCTTGATCGCTTCCTGGCCGGGTTCGACCTGTACCGTTTTTTCTGGCACCCGGCGTTGCTGCGCCTGAGCCTGTTCGTTTGCCTGTTCGGCGCCCTGGCGCTGACCGTCTACCGTTGAGAATGCCCCGATGAAAAAGTTTTTCAGCCTGCTTGCGACCTTGCTGGTACTGGCTTTGGCAATCTGGATTGGCCGCACGCTGTGGGTGCATTACATGGAGACACCCTGGACCCGCGACGGCCGTGTGCGCGCCGACATCATCAACGTCGCGGCCGACGTCACCGGCGAAGTGGTCGACGTGCCGGTGCGCGACAACCAGTTGGTGAAAAAGGGCGACCTGCTGATGCAGATCGACCCCGAGCACTACCGCATCGCCGTCAAGCAGGCGCAGTCCCTGGTGGCGTCCCGCAAAGCCACCTGGGAAATGCGCAAGGTCAACGCTCACCGCCGTGCCGACCTCGACGCCCTGGTGATCTCCAAGGAAAACCGCGACGACGCCAGCAACATCGCCGACTCGGCCCTGGCCGACTACCAGCATGCGCTGGCGCAACTGGAAGCCGCCGAACTGAACTTGAAGCGCACGCAAGTGGTGGCGGCCGTCGACGGTTACGTCACCAACCTCAATGTGCATCGCGGCGACTACGCGCGCATCGGTGAAGCGAAGATGGCCGTGGTCGATATGAATTCGTTCTGGGTCTACGGCTTCTTCGAAGAAACCAAGCTGCCCCACGTGAAAGTCGGTGACAAAGCCGATATGCAACTGATGAGCGGCGAGACGTTGAAGGGGCACGTAGAAAGCATCTCGCGCGGCATCTACGACCGCGACAACCCGGAGAGTCGCGAGTTGATCGCCGATGTGAACCCGACCTTCAACTGGGTGCGCCTGGCCCAGCGCGTGCCGGTGCGGATTCATATCGATGAAGTGCCCGAAGGCGTGTTGTTGGCGGCGGGGATCACCTGCACGGTGATTGTCGACCCTCTCCAGCACTGAACGTGACCATTACCTACGGCCCAAACCTTACCAGCATGCGTTGTCCCACCCGCAGCGACTGCGGCGCCGGTTGATCGAACGCCAATATGCATTCAACCGTACGTGTATTGGCCCTGACCAAGGCGTCGTCTTCCAGGGTGCTGTTGCCCAGTACCGCGCTGATCCGCACCACATGGGCGGACAGCACAACGGAGCCTGCGGCGCTGTCATCGGTGACTTCGGCCTTCATCCCGGGGAGCACCACGCCGGTGAAGGACTCATTGAGCTCGGCCCTGACGATACGCGCCTGGTTCGGCAGCAACACGAAGGCCGGCCCGGACTGTGCGGAGACCGCGGCGCCGGGTTGAATCAGGCGACGAACCACTTCGGCGTCGACCGGCGCGCGCAGACTGTGTTTCGCCAGTTCGTAGCGTGCCGCAGTCAGCTTGTTCGCCGCGACTTCAGCGTCTGTCTGGGTCTTTTCAATCTCGTCGCGCAAGCGCTCGGCGGCCTCGTGGGCCTCATCGGCACTCTGGCTGTCGCCGGCGCCTGCCTTGGCGGCGGTGGTCAGGCGGCTGGCCTGCTGCTCGGCAAACTTAAGCTGCCTTGCCAACTGTTTGGCTTGAGTCTGCACCTGTCGTTGCTCGGTCAGCGCGGCGCTGACCGTCAGCTGTGCCAGTTCGCTGTCCAACGTGGCGAGTAATTGGCCTTTCTTGACCTGTTCGCCCTCCGCCACCTTGATCTCGGCGACCACGCCGTCGCGGCCCACGCCGAGCTTGAGCAAACCGCCTTCCACATCGATACGGCCGCGAGCGACGGCCAGGTAGGCGGGGGCCGATGACGTCGGCTGAGGGGGCGCATCTTCACGGGAGCAGGCGCTCAGCAATACAAGTGCGGTATTCAGAAGCAGCCAAGAGCGAAGCGAACGCGCGTTCATACAGAATGTTCCTGGGTACCGACCGTAGCGGCCGGTGGGAAGGGAAGGGATTGATCGTTCAAAATGCGGCCGTCCTCGATGGTCAACACGCGGTCGGAGTTACTGATCAGGCGCGGATCGTGGCTGACGCACAGCACCGTGGTCCCGCGTGTGCGAGCGATGCGGTGCAAAATATCGATCACGATTTGACCGTTGGCCGCATCGAGGGCGCTGGTCGGTTCGTCGGCGAACAACAACTCGGGGGCCTTCGCCACGGCGCGTGCAATGGCTACGCGCTGCTTTTCGCCGCCGGACAATTCGGCCGGGCGCAGTTTCATGCGCGAGCCCAGACCGACATCCTCCAGCGCCTCAATGGCGCGCGCTCGGACTTCCGTGCTCGGCAGCCCCAGGTAGCTCAAGGGCAGTTCGACCTGTTGCTGCGCAGTCAAGGCTGGAAACAGGTTGAACCCCTGGAATACGAAGCCGGTGTGCCGCAGGCGAAAATACTCCAGGGCCCGCGTGTCGAGGCTTGAAAGGTCGTGCCCCAGGGCCGATGCGCTGCCGCGGTCGGGCTGCTGCAAGCCACTGAGAATCGCCAGTAGCGTGCTTTTGCCACAGCCGGACGGACCTGAGATCAGGGTCAGTTCGCCGGGTCGTATCGCCAAGCTAATGTCATGCAGCACTGGGGTTACGACCCGGCCCGAGGTGAATGATTTACTGATATTGCTGGCTTGCAGGGTGAAGGGTGGGGCGGATGTCAGGAGGCTCATGGCAGTGCTATCTCAGAAGGCTGGCCGGGTCGGCATGGCGTAAGGTGCGGATGGCCGCCAGGCCCGACACAAGTGCCAGGAGCATGCTCAGGAACAGGCAGGCTACGGCCGCGACGGGCGAGAGCTGCACCGGCACGTTGTAGTGCGCCGCCAGGGCGAAGAACAGGCCTGCAAGCACCGAACTGCCCAGCAGCCCCAGTGCCCCGACCCAGAAAGCCTGCTCCATGACCACTTTGCGCAGGGCGTTCACGCCGACGCCAAGGGCGTTCAAGGTGGCGTACTCGCGGATGGAACCCACGACGGCGGCGACCAGCGTCTGGCTGGTGATGACCGCGCCCACCAGGAACACAATCGCGGCCAGAAACAGCACGCCGGCCCCGGCACCGGTGTCGAACATCCAATACATCTGCGAGCGTTGGGCGAACTGTTTTGCGGTCCATACCGCGTAGTTGCCGAACGCGCGGCCGTCGCTCAGGCGCGCGGCAACAGCGCCTGCCTGAGCGGGATCGCGCACTTTGGCCACCAGGTAGGTAATGCGGTCCGCTGCCGTGGTGGTGTCGAGCTGTCGGGCAGTGGCCAGCGACGCCAGCACGTTGACCCCGCCCAGCGCGCGCAGGCCGCTGGTGACGCCCACCACGCGCACACGTTGCCCGTTGATGGTCGCGGCGTCCCCCAGGTTCACGCCCAGGGTGCTCAGGTCGGCGCGGTCAACGATCACCGCGCCGGGCTCGGCCAGGCGGGCGCGCAGTGCCGTCGGCAGGGCGCGCGCAAACATCAGGCCGTCTGGCCCGGCGTCGATGCCGCTGACAAACACCGACACGCCACCGGTATCTCGCGCACCGCGCCAATCGGCGTCGACCCAGCGAAACGACTCGACGCGCAGTACGTCGGCGTCCATGCGCAGGCGCATTTCCACGCCCGCATCGATCGGTCTCCCGAGGTTGACGCTTTGCGTGCCGGGGTAACCGACCCAGAGGTCAGCCGTAGAGCCGGTGATATAGACGCTGGCACTGCCGAAAATACCCAGCACCAGCGCGGCCTGGAGCAACTGCAGCAACCCCGCGAAGCCCACGGCAATCATCGCGGGCAGGAAGCGCCGCCATTCGTGGACCAGTGTCAGACGGGCAAGCGCCACCATCAGTCAGCATCCTTCAAGGTCGGGTTCGGTAACGGCGCGCCGCCCAGGGCTTTATAAAGCGCGATGTAGGCGATGTCCCGTTCGGTGCTTGCGCTGTCGGCCTGTTGCATGGTTTGGAGCGCCTGCACGTTGGCGGTCGTCAGCTCCAGTGGGCTCATGAGCCCCAGGCGTGCCCGGTGTTGCAAGGTCTCTAGGTGGGTCTGTGTCGCCCTCTGGGCCTGGCGCGAGGCGTGCTCGCGCAGGCGCGTTTGTTCGAGGTCACTCAGGGCGATTTCGGCTTCGGCGACGCCTTGCAACACCGCCTGGCGATAAGCCAGAACCGCGGCCTGCAACAGGTGGCCTTTGGCGCGCGCGGTGGCGACACGTTGGCCCCAGTCGAACAACGGGATACTGATCCCCGGCCCTGCGGAGAAAATGCTGTTGCCGTTGGGCGTGTGCTTGCGGTTGCTGGCAATGTTCAGCGACCACTGCAATGAGGCGCCCAGGCTGAGGTGCGGGTAGATATCGGCACGGCTCATCCCCAACTCCCCGGCGGCCACGAGCACCTCGGCCTCGGCGTTGGTAATTTCCGGGCGTGTGCGCAGCAGGTCCGCCGGCACGCTGTTGAGTTGCCATTGGCCGAGTGTGGGCTGTGGTCCGGGCTGCAGCCAGCGAGGGTCGGGCCCGGGGCGACCGGCCAACAGCGCCAACTGCTGCACATGGCGTTGGATCTGTTGTTGTGGTGCGCTCAGTTGCCTCTCGGCGCGCGCCAGGTCAGCCTCGGCGTCCGCCACGTCAGCGTGCGGCGCCAGGCCAAGTTGCTCGCGCACACGCAGCAGCGCCAGTTTTTCCTGCTGCGCGTCACGAATGGCCGTCAGCGCGCGTTCGGCTTGTTGCGCCGAACGCAGCTCAACCCACTGCCGGGTGACCTCGGCGACCAGCGACACCTGGACGCTGCGCAAGTCGGCGGCCACCAGCGCCTGGTTACCCTCGGCGATGCGATCCGCGCTCTGCCTGGCCCCGAACAGTGGCAGTTCCCACTGCGCATCGAAGCCGATCAAGAAGTACGAACTGCTGGTGTCCGGGCTTATCGCGTCGTGGGTCTTGATCCCGAGCGAGGGCAGATAGGGGGCTTGCGCATGTTGGCTCAACACACGCGCAGCCCGCAGGCGCTCGACTGCGGCGGCGACGTCGAGGTTGTTTTGCAATGCCTGATCCACCAGGGTATCGAGTTCAGGATCATTGAATGCCTGCCACCACCGATTGAGGTCGGGCCTGGCCGGCGCCAGAGGGGACGGTGCGTTGCGCCATGCCTCGGGCGCGGGCGGTTTCAACGCGGGCAGAGGCGCGACCGAACAGCCTGTCACCGCAGTTAACCCCAGTGACAGTGTGAGCAGCGTCCGACAGGCGCGCGATGTGTTTGAAGGCTTGATAGGGGTCACCCAAGAGGTACCGGAACGGCTGTGCTGAATCGATGCGGACAGCGATCAACGACAAGCGGGCATGAGGTCTGAGCGCGTTGCGTCAGAAGTCAGCGCGTGACTCTAGCGAGAGTGTCCGTTCAGTTCTGTAGCGAAATTGTATTGACACCCATGAGGGGGGCTCGGGGCGATGGGCTGCGCGCGCAAGCGTGGGGGCGCTTGCGCACGTATTGGCGGGGTGTTGCCTATGGGGTCAGGCCTGGCAGTACGTCTCGTGCAAATGACGCCACAGCAGCGCGCCGCTGGCCTGTTTCTCGAAGACCACCGTGGCCCGGCGATCGGTCTGGGTGCCGCTGTCGTCGATCTGATGTTCGCGGTAACTGACGACGGCGCCGCGTGCATGCCGGTCAATGCCGATCAGTTCGCTCAAGGTGATCTTCAACCCTGGCCGCTGCCCGCCCAGGCGGGTGAACAGGTACTTGACCCCTGCCGCGTTCATGCGTGTGCCGGTGGAGGGTGCAATCATGCTGAACTCCGGCGAGAAGCGCGCGAGCAGCCTCTGCAGGGTGTCTTCAGGTGCCACGCCGGCAAACCACTGTTCGATCTCGACGTGGGTCTGGATCACTTCCTCGAAAAAGTCGCTGTAGTCGATCATTTACAAACTCCTATTCAAACCAAAGCGTTTTTTCAACACGGTTTCCAATAATCCTTTGGGCAACAACGCCGCCATCAACGGCAACGCCCGACTGCCATTGCCCGCGCGCAACAGGCGCGGCGGCTGCGGTTGTTGCACGGCCTTGAGCACATCCGCTGCAAACACGCTGGCCGGGGTGGGCTTGTCCTGGGAGGCCTGGCTGCGTGCCCGGATACCCTCGCGCAACGGCCACCACGGCGATTGTTCGTTGATCAACAGCTCAGCCTGGGCCCCGGCGTTTTTTGCAAAGCTTGTATTAATGGCGCCGGGCTGCACTTCCATCACGCGGATGCCAAACGGCGCCAGTTCCATGCGCAATGCATCGCTCAGCGCATGCACCGCCGCCTTGGAGGCGCAGTAGGCGCCAGCGAACGGCGTGACCAATACGCCGGAAACGCTGCCGATATTCACCACCAGGCCTTTGCTGCGGCGCAGGGCCGGGAACAGCGCCTGGGTCACGCCGACGAGGGCAAATACATTGGTCTCGAACTGGCGCTGTATCGCCTCGGTGCCGCCATCAAGCAGCGGGCCCATGGCGCCGTAGCCGGCGTTGTTGACCAGCACATCCAGCTCGCCCAGTTGTTCGGCCAGGCGCTGCAATGCGGCGCTGTCGTTGACGTCGAGTTCGACGGCATTAAAACCCGCGGCGGCGAGGGCGGTGACGTCTTCCGGGCGGCGGGCGCTGGCCCACACGTTGAAACCGGCGGATTTGAAGGCATCGGCCAGGGCGCGGCCAATACCGCTGGAGCAACCGGTGATCAGTACGTTGGGCATGGATCAGTCCTTTGTCAGTCCGAGAAACTGCCTTGCAGGTGCTCGGCGCGAAATTCCAGGGTTTGTGGGCGATAGCCGGGGCGCAGGGGCGGGGTGGGCAGGCAGTCGTCCCAGGTGGCGCCGGCCTGCAACTCGCCGGGGCCACGATAGCGGGGGGCCGCGTAGACGTTATCGGCCAGGTTGACCGTGTCACCCGGCGCATAGGCGGCGACGCGCCAGCGCAGTTCGGTCAGCGGTACGTCGTTGCCGTTGTTCAGGGTCAGTTTCAGTGGGCGGTCGGCGGGGCATTCCTGCGGGGCGTAGCTGATGCGCAACTCCAAGCGCGCCAGTTGCGAGGCTTCGCGGTTGTCCAGCCAGACCACCCAGACCGCGACAAGGCCCAGGCCGGCAGCGGCGGCCAGTGACACTGGCAACGCCTTGGCCGGGTAGCGCAGCAGGAGGATCAGCCAGGTGATGATCAGGAGAACGCCGAAGAACATGGAGACCACCTCGAATAGGGAACGAGCATCCTAACTTAAGCGTAGGTGGGATTGGCTACCTTGAGTGCTGTGGTGGCCGGGTGGGCCTCATCGGGGGCAAGCCCCCTCCCACACTTGAATGTATTCACAGATCAACGGTGGGAGGGGGCTTGCCCCCGATGAGGCCCTCACAGCCAGCACAAATCCCCAACAAAAAGCCCCCACCCAACCCACTGCGGATAGGGGACGCAATGGGTTGGGCGAGGGCTTCTTGTACGACTGTTTTACTGCGCGATAGTTTTCACCGACACGCCACGTTCAACCGGCGTCGAGCGACCGTAGATATCTTCAAACCGCTCGATATCGTCTTCGCCCAGATAGCTGCCCGATTGCACTTCGATGATCTCCAGCGGGATCTTGCCCGGGTTGCGCAGGCGGTGCACCGAGGCGATCGGGATGTAGGTGGATTGGTTCTCGGTGAGCAGGAACACGTTCTCGTCACAGGTCACTTCGGCCGTGCCGCTGACCACGATCCAGTGTTCGGCGCGGTGGTGGTGCATCTGCAGCGACAGGCATGCGCCCGGCTTGACCGAGATGTGCTTGACCTGGAAGCGCCCGCCCATGTCCACCGAGTCGTAGGAGCCCCACGGACGGTAGACTTCGCAGTGGTTCTGGGTTTCGCTGCGGCCCTGTTCGTTGAGGGTCGCGACCATCTGCTTGACGCCCTGGACCTTGTCCTTGTGGGCAATCATCATCGCGTCCTTGGTTTCCACTACCACGATGTTGTCCAGGCCGATCACCGACACCAGCTTGCCGTTGCCATGGATCATGCAGTTCTTGCTGTCCTGGATCACGACGTCGCCCTTGGTGACGTTGCCGTTGATGTCTTTATCGTTGACCGCCCACAGCGAGGCCCAGCAACCCACGTCGCTCCAGCCGGCACTCAGCGGTACCACGCAGGCGCGTTGGGTTTTTTCCATCACGGCGTAGTCGATGGAGTTGTCCGGGCAGCAGGCGAAGGTGGCTTCGTCGAAGGTCACGGTATCGGCGGTCTGCTCGCTGCGTTCCAGGGTCAGCACGCAGGTGTCGTAGATGTCCGGATCGTGTTTTTTCAGCTCTTCGAGGAAACGGCTGGCGCGGAACAGGAACATGCCGCTGTTCCAGAAGTAACCGCCGCTTTTGACGAACTCGATGGCGCGTTTTTCATCGGGTTTTTCCACGAACTGTTGCACGCGGCTCACGCCTTCGGGCAGCAGCGAATCGTTGGTGGACTTGATGTAGCCATAGCCGGTTTCCGGGCGGGTCGCCGGCACGCCGAACAGCACCATCTCGCCTCGCTCGGCAGCCACGGTGGCCAGGGCCAGGGCGCGTTGCAGGGCTTTCTGGTCGTCGATCACGTGGTCGGCGGGCAGGACCAGCATCAATTCGTCGCGGCCTTCGTTGACCAGCATCATCGCGGTCAGGGCCACGGCCGGCGCGGTGTTGCGGCCGAAGGGTTCCATCAGGATGCGCTGGGCTTCCAGCTTGCGCACGCTCAGTTGCTCGTTGACGATGAAACGGTGGTCCTTGTTGCAGACCACGATCGGCGCGTCCATGCCTTCGAATACCAGGCGTTCCAGGGTTTGCTGGAACAGCGTGTGCTCGCCGGTCAAGGCCAGGAATTGTTTCGGGAACTGTTTACGGGAAAGCGGCCAAAGACGTGAGCCGCTACCACCGGAAAGGATTACTGGGATCATGTGTTTCTCCTTGAATCAATTTGGGTCAGAGCCTGTGGGAGGGGGCTTGCCCCCGAAAGCGGTGTGTCAGTCGGCACATTGGCTGATGAACCACCGCATTCGCGAGCAAGCCCGCTCTCACAGGGGGAGCGTCAATTTCAGAATCCAATCAGCGGGTCGACACTGGGCGCTTGACCCAGACTGGCGAGATGCTCGAACCGGAGCCCGTCACATACAGCACCGCCGCTTCACCACGTTCCAACGCAACCGGCTTCACATCGCCGACTTTCTTGTCACCGTCATACAACGCCAGGCTCACCTTCACCGGGTTGATTTCACGCTCGCCACGGCCCTTGGCCGCCACGGACTTGACCACTTCGGTCTTGCCGTCAGCGGTTTTCAGGGTCAGGGCCTTGTCGCTGAGGTTCTGTACGCGCACCAGGGATTTCTGCTTGTTCTTGAACGGCGGTTCTTCGATCAACTGAGGCTGGCCGCTGCCGTTGTTGACCAGGGTGTAGTAGTGATCGGCGGCGAGTTTGACCGGCACGGTCTGGCTGCCGACCTTGGCGCTGTAGTCGCCGCCGGGCATGAAGCTGAAGTCGCTGCTGGCCAGTGGGGCCACTTCGTTGAGGTTGGTGCTGCCAACTGTCGCGCTGACTTCCTGGTTGGAGGCGTTATAGACGCGCACGAAGCTTGAGCCTTTCGGTGCGACTGGGCCGTACAAGGCGGCGTCACCGGCGAAGGCGGACAGGGATACCACGCTCATACCGGCAGCCAGGGCCAGAGTCTTGGCGAGACGACGCGGAGTAGTAGTGAAAGTCATGTGAGTTACCTCTCTTTCAGTTTTGCGCCCGGTCGGGCGTCTCGGATTTTTGGTGTTTAACTGGGGTGTTCAGTGCCATGTTTTGTTGGCGCGAACCGGCTTGTTTAAGT
The DNA here is from genome assembly GCF_057808775.1 of Pseudomonas sp. FG86. NCBI lineage: Bacteria > Pseudomonadati > Pseudomonadota > Gammaproteobacteria > Pseudomonadales > Pseudomonadaceae > Pseudomonas > Pseudomonas sp. FG86. Next base: position 14,824 of record NZ_JBMDIS010000033.1, read on the forward strand.
TGCGCAACCCACGATGGGTCGGCATCACCGATTTCGTTGTTCACGGGCAGATAACGTTCAGGAAACTCCCAGATCAGCACTTGTGGCGGGCTGTTCTTGAAGTCGTCACTTTTCAGGTAGCTGAGCATCGGCAGGATCGGGCCGTGGCCGTCTTCGGCGTAGCTGACCACGTCGCTGCCCAGGGCTTGCTTGAGCGCACCGACGAAGTTCCAGTTGGGGTTGGCGCTGTAGCTGGTGCCCACCAGTGCTACCGGGGTTTCGCTGTCGGTGAACAGTGCGTCGTCGCCCTTGGTTTCGGCCAGGTGCGTCACGCGTTTTTCCAACGGCTCCTTCGGTGGCATCAGGTTTTCGAACAGTGGGTCCAGGGGCAGGAACAGACGCAGGTCGCCTTTATGCGGTTCGGTCTTTTCGGCTTCGGTGACAAAGCGCTGCGGTTCGCCGTTCAGTGGGGTTTTGTCGGCAATGGTTTTAGCCAACTGCTTGGCGGCGATTTCGGCGCCGTCCGGGGTCCAGTGGGTGTCGGTACGCAGGAACACTTGCTTGCCGCCCAGCTTGGCCTGTTGCAGCGGGCCCAGCAGGTCGGGGGCGATGATGTGGTCGGCGGCGACACGGGCGTGGAAGTCCTGGTACAGGTTGGCGTGGATACTCGCCGGTTTCACTTCGCCCAGGTGTTCCGGGTACAGGCGTACCTTGGCCGGAATGATCGCCATCACCAGCTCAATGCCTTGGGCCTTGAGTTTCTGGCGCACGCCTTCGACCAGGGCGTAGTTGCCTTCCAGGTTCTGGTCTTCGTTGACGGCGGGGTTGAACTCCTCGTCGCTGTACAGCCAGTGATCGCGACCCAGCACCACGCCAGGGCGGCCTTCATTGAACAGCTTGTAGTCCAGCGCGGCCCAGAGGTTGGTGCCGATGCGCTTGATCGGGAACTGGTCGTCGTAGTGCGTCTCGACGGCCTTGGTCCAGCGACCGTTGAGCACGGTCGCATCAGCGTTGGTGCTGAAGCCGAAGAAACTGCGCATCGACCAGGCGCCCAGGGCCAGCAGCACCAGCAGGAACAGTGCGATATAGAGGACGCGGAATGAACGGGTCATGGTCGGCTCCCTCAGAATTGGAAGTAAAGGAACGGCGAGAAGCTCTGCGCCGATAGTTTCAGGATCGATGCCACGAACAGCAGCAGCACCGCAGCGCGCATGGCGTAGCGTGGCCAGTCAGCGGTCCAGTAGGCCGGTTGCACGGCGGCGTCTTTGCCCACGGTGAAACCGGGTTGGTGGATGCTGCCCGGGTCGTCGCCAGGCACGGCCTTGATCAGGCTCGGGTCGGCCGGCTTGGTTTTTTCGGCGGGGCGGTTGGTGTAGAAGTCGCGCAGGCCGAAGAATGCCAAGGTTGCGTACGCCACCACCAGGGTTGCCACTTGCAGGCCCGTGAGGTTGGCGCGGTTGAGTTCCGAGAGCGACCACTCGCCAAAGCTGAACATCGCGCCGTACATACGGCCGGCCACATGCAGGTTTTCGGAACGGAAGATGACCCAGCCCATCACCACCAGCAGGAAGGTGAAGGCCCAACGGACAACGTTGAAACTGCGTGGTGCGGTGTTGAGGCCGATGGCTTTCTCAATCGCCAGCCACATGCCGTGCCAGGCACCCCACACGATGTAGGTGATGTTCGCACCGTGCCACAGGCCACCGAGCAGCATGGTCAGGAACAGGTTGCGGTAAGTGGTCAGCGTGCCTTTGCGGTTGCCGCCCAGGGTGATGTACAGGTAGTCACGCAGCCAGGTCGACAGGCTGATGTGCCAGCGCCGCCAGAACTCGGTGATCGACTGGCTGATGTACGGCTGCTTGAAGTTTTCCATGAAGCGGAAACCCATCATCAAGCCCAGGCCGATCGCCATGTCGCTGTAGCCGGAGAAGTCGAAGTACAACTGCGCGGTGTAAGCCAGCGCGCCAAGCCAGGCATCGCCGGTGGTGGGGTTTTGCAGGGCAAAGCAGTGGTCAGCCACCACCGCCAGGGTGTCGGCGATAAACACCTTCTTGATGAAACCCTGCATGAACCGCGTGCAGCCCTCGGAGAACTTGTCGAGGGTATGGGTGCGGTTATTGAACTGGTCGGCCAGGTCGCGGAAACGCAACACCGGGCCGGCGATCAGGTGCGGGAAGATCGCCACGAACGCCGCAAAGTCGATGAGGTTGCGCGTCGCCGGGGTATCGCCACGGTACACGTCGATGATGTAGCTGATGGACTCGAAGATGTAGAACGAGATCCCGATCGGCAACAGCACGTGGGTGAGGATGAACGGCTCGAGACCCACCGACTTCATCATCACGTTGATGCTGTCGACACCGAAGTTGGCGTACTTGAAGTAGCCGAGGATGCACAGGTCAACGGCCACGCCAAGCAGCAGCCAACGTTGGGCCGGCTTGGTACGCACGCCGGCTGCACCGACCTTGAGGCCGATCCAGTAGTTCCACAGCGTGACGGCCGCGAACAGCGCCAGGAAGTCCACTCGCCACCAGGCGTAGAACACGTAGCTGGCAATCAGCAGCAGCAGATTGCGATAGCGTTGCCCGCTCAAGTAGTACAAGCCGAGAAAGATCGGCAAGAACAGAAACAGGAACACATTGGACGAGAAAACCATCCCGATCTCTCCATGTTTAACCAACAGTCAAGGGCCAGAGCCCCCCCAAACCCCCCCACGATGTCGGGGGAGGTTGTATTGCAATCTCACTGTCGAAACCGGCGTCAAATGTGGGAGGGGGCTTGCCCCCGATGGTGGTGAGTCAGTCACCGGATGCATCAACTGATACACCGCTATCGGGGGCAAGTCGAATCGTCGCACCGCCCCTCCCACATTTTTACCGAGTTCACTCAGGAACCTTTGTTGCCTTTCTCATGTGTCGGGTCGTAGACCTTGGTCAGGTCGCCGCCGAGGCGGAAGGTCTTGAACGGCTGCATCCCGTGCTTGCGTTCGAGTACATCCGGCGCGCAGGTGTAGAGGGTGCAGAAGGGTTCGAGCCAGGCGAATTTCATGTCTTCCTTGAGATCCTTCATGTCCTGTTCCTTGCCGTTCTTCTGTTCGAAGATCTCCGGATCCTTGACCCCGGCCAGCACCTTGTCGCCCAGGCGCTTGAGCGCGCCGTTGTTTTCCTGGCGCAGGTCAACCCCGTTGACCAGGGCAAAACTGGCGATCATCGACAGCGGCGGCAGCGCGTAGTTGTGGTACGACAGGGCGCGTTGCTGACGCTTCAACTCGTTGGGCAAAAAGCCCTGGTCATCGACCTGGTTGACGCCGACCTTGTATTCCTTCACGGCCCAATCAAACAGGTCGCGACGGTTGGTGGCGATGGAGGTTGCCATCACCGACCAGGCGGCCCAGTAGGAGTGGTTGTTGGTTTTTTCCAGCGGCAGGTTGTCCCAGTCGCTGACCACCTGGTCCGCCAGCTTGTTGAACCAGGCTTCGATCAGTTGCGATTCCTGCTGGTGGTTGGCCAGCGGATGCGAGTCGGAGAACTTCAGGCGGACATAGGCCGAGGCCATGCTGCCCAGTGCCCATTTGCGCATGGACTTGCCGGTGTGGTTGAAGTCCTTGGACATCAACGCGTCAGCCTTGGCCCAGCTGGTCAACCAGTTGAGCGTGCATTCCAACTGCTCCGGACGACCGTCGCGCATGAACTGCATCACGCGCTTGCTGGTGTCTTTTTCCAGCTTGGTGATGTCGGCGGTGCTGTCGCGAAAGGCTTTTTCCGACTGCACATTCAGCGTGGAGCGGGCCTTGTCGGAGCCTTCGTACTTGCTGCGAAATTGCAGTGGGCCGGTGTACGGCGTGGGCATGGCATCGCAGTCATTTTTGAAATCGCCGGTCTTGAACGCTTCAATCGGTGCGAAGTAGCCCTGGGGCGGACGCAGCGGCGCGGCGGCGCTGGCCGCGCCGGCGAAGATCGCCAGGCCCAGTAACGATGGAATCAGTAACTTCTGCATAGGTAACCTCATTGCCCGAGTGAGGCAGTCTTCTGACCGCCGCTTGGGAATACGTTGCGTGTGCAAATTTTCGCTTCGACCTTCTGCGCGGCAGCGCCCGCTTCGGGGCCCTGCACTTCCACGGCCAGCAAGTTCTGCGAGGCCCAGTCTTCATCGGTGCGCAGTTCAAAGGCGAAACGCCCGTCTGTATCGGATGTTTCGGGTTTCTCGATCTTGATGTCCTCGTGGCGCCCGTTCATGTACCAGAGGGTGGCTTGCAAGGTTTTCACCGAGGGATCGGCGAAGCGGATATCGACCTGATGGTTGGCATTGCGCAGGTCTTTGTTCGAACTGTTAACCAGCAATTCGTTCTTGCCGGGTTTCAAGGTGGTGCTGGCGCTCATCTGCGCGGTCTTGCCTTCGCAGCCGTTGTCCAGCAGCGCCATCATCTGGCGGTAGATGGTTTCCTGGTCGAGTCGATACAGCGGCGAGAATTCCCAGATCAAGATTTTCGGTGGGGTTTTCTGGAATTCGTCGCTGCCCAGGTACTGGATCATCGAACCTTCCAAACCACCGCCGGGGAAGGCGACGTTGAGGATGTCGGCACCGATTTCCTCTTCGAGGAAGCCGGCGAAGTTGTAGTTCTTGCCGCTGTGGCTGGTGCCGACCAGGGTGATCTGCGGGTTGCCCGAATCGCTGAACAGGTCGCCGTCGCCCGCTTCGCCCTTGGGCTCGGTGGTGAACTGGTCCATGTACTGGATCGCGTAGCTGGTGCCGCACAGTTGCCCGGCCATGTTGTGCAGGGTACCGGTCTTGCCCATGCGTCCGGAGCGCTTGGTCTCGAACTCACGCTTGGGAATATCGGCGAACTCCGGCATCGCGCGCACTTTGGCACCGACGATTTTCGCGGTGCGCTGGGCGCCATAGGGGGTCCAGTGCTGGTCGCCACGGAAGTAGAAATCGTGGGCCGGCAATTCGTCCGGCAGTTGCTCGTTGGTCAACGGCGACAAGTCCGGCACCACGTAGCCCATCTTGGCGAAGCGGCCGAGCATGGTCTTGTAGTTGCTCAGGGCCTTGTCGAAATCGAACGAGGCTTTTTCTGCCGGGTTGAGCTTGTTGCGGTTCACCAGGCCACGGGTCGGCTGGTAGACCACCACCAGTTCCACGCCTTTGGCCTTGAACGCATCGTGCAGTTGTTGCATGCGTTTGTAGCCGGCGGGGCTGGTGTCGAATTCGGTGCGCAGGTCTTCCTGGGTACGGAACAGCCAGTCGCCCTGGGCTTGTACCAGGGTGGTGAAGTTCTGCTGGTAGCGCGTGGTGTAGTTCTTCGCGTCGTGGGCGGCAGGGCACAGGCTGCAGCACGGCTCGGCGGTAAAGCTCGGCGCCTTGATTTCATCGGCGCGCACGCCCTGGCTGGCCGCGAGCAGGCCGAGGGTCAGACCCGAGAGGCTCAGCAGTTTGATCATGTGTGGGTGCATAAGGGTCATCCTCAGTCCTGCATTTCGGTCTGGCGTTCGACAGGGTCGATCAGCACGGCTTTCTGCTGGCGCACCAGCAGGTCGAGAATTTCTTCCTGACGATCGCCCAGCACGCCGTTGAAGCTGATGCCGCTGGATTTGGTCGGCGCCAGCATCGACACGCGATACAACTCGACACTCAACGGCGAGTCGATCGACAGCGGGCCGCTGCCGTTACCGGCCAGCTCACCGCCGACCACGATCAGCGAGACCTTGGCGTCGAACGGGTCGAGGGCAATGTCACGGTCGGTGTCGGTCAAATCCTTGATGTGGCCGTACACGCCGGTCAGGCCGTTGGCCATCGAAGTGTTTTCGTACAGGCGAATGTTCACGCTGTTACGAATCCGGATGCCGTGGCGACGGTTGGCGATCACCTTGTTGCCCCACAGCAGGTTGTCACCGCTCTCATAGAGGGTGATGCCGTCGGTATGGTTGCGGTAGATCTCGTTGTCGGCGATCAGGTTGTTCACGCTGTTACGGTCGATCACCAGGCCCGAGAGCTTGTTGTCATAGCTGCGGTTATTGAAGATGAAGCTGTCGTTCACTTCCCGGGAAATGATGATGCCGTGCTTCTTCTTGGTGCCGTAGACGGTGTTGTCCGCGATGATCAGGCCGTGGGAACGGTCATGGGGGTCAATGCCGTAGACGATGTTGTCTTTGTAGGTATTGCCCTTGACCACAAAGCCTGTGGTCTCGTAGCAATAGAAGCCGTACCACATGTCCGAGAACTCGGAATCGATGATCCAGCCGGTCGGCTCAGGGCGCTTGAGTACCTTGGCCATGTTCGGCGTGTACTGGGAAATACTCACCCCGTACGACTTACTGTTGGCGTAGCCGAAGCTGGCCATCTTGGTGTTGGAGATGTAAGTCTCGGTGCCGCCCCAGGCCAGCAGGAACGGGCGGAATTCCTTGGGCGACTGGAAGGTCGCCGGGCCGTTGGCCTTTTCTTTCCAGCCGGTGACCTTGGTATCGCGCACAAACAGTTGGCCGTCGTTGATCAGGAACGAGCCGGCTTCCTGGGACATGCGCAGTTCTTTGGTCTGCTTGTCGATTTCCAGGATGCCCTTGCGCCCGACCACGATCGGCAACTTGGACAGGAACACGCCCGGCGAGGTTTCGCTCAAGTACTGCTTGGGCACTTTACCCAGCAGGTCCTTGAGGTTCATGTAGCCGTCGTCGACAAAAATGGCCTGGGGAATGCCGTGTTGGCGCACCACCCATTCGGCCATCTTGTTGTCGCCGCCGATGAAGTCCTTCAGGGCGTCTTCCTGCATCATGCGGCGGATGCTGATCTTGCCCGGCTTGGTTCTGACGATTTTCTTTTCCATCGCCGCGGCGGTGTAGCCCGACAGGTCCGGCAGGGCAGGCTTGGCCATTTCCAGCGGCGCGGTCGGCGGGCTGGAGATGGTGTAGGTCTTGGCCTGTTGCAGTTCTTTGGCGATGGTCGGCGCCTTGACCGGCTGCGCGGTATCGGCGAACGCTGTGGCACTGGCCATCAGCATCGCGGTCACCAGCAGGCATCTGCCTGTGAAGGGGTGAGCAATCATTGCGCGGGCTCCCATCAGAACTTCCAAATCACGTCGACAAAGGCGCGATGCATGTACGAGTCGACTTGGCTGCCATAGGCGTCGCCCGGTTTGAACACACCTGCACGCAAGCGCACCAGGGCCGACGGTTCGTCGATCGAATGGCTGAGCCCCGCCGGCAGCAGGCCGGTCTTGAAGTACTTGGTGACCACCAGGTCCATCTCCTGGCCCAGGTCTTTCTTGCCGTCTTCCAGGGGCAGGGACGTGCTGGACAGGATCGCGCCGGTCACGTCATCGGTGTTGTTCTGCACGGCGTCGATGCCGTTGCTGCCGACCGGCTTGTTGCCGTCGACGCGCCAGAACTTGTGGTACACCAGGCTGGCGTCATAGTCCTCGCGCAGCTGCCAGGAACCGAACAGGCTCATGGACTGCATGTTGTTCATTTCGCCGCGGAATGCTTCGCCGAAACGGTGGACGCGGGACTGGGTACCGGTCCAGTTCGAACGGTTGCTTTGCAGGCCGTTCTGCTCGTATTCGGCACTGGCACGCGAATAGGCGGCGCCCACTTGCCACTGCGGGTCAAGGCGCAGGCGCACACCCAGGTCGGTGGCCCAGCCATTCAGGTCGTCGCTGCGCTTGGCGTTGGCCGGGCGGGTGCCGTCGGCGTTCAAGGCATTGACCGTGTCGCGGTTGCCCTGCATGCCGGTGACGCTGGCCCAGTAGTTGACGGTGTTGGTGTTACGCCAGTTGTAGGCGTCGCTGTTGGCTTCGATGCCAAGCCAGGTCAGGTCGCCGTTTTCGCGCTTGTCCAACGAGTCGGTGGGCACGCCCGGCTCGGGATAGTCGAGCTTGCCGTCGTCATGGGTATGGTGACCGCGCAGGCCGATCCACTGCCCCGGCGTCCACTGGTAGGACGCGTCGGCGTAGAAGTGCTGGCGGTCCTTGTCCTCGGGCGACAGTTCCTTGAGGTCGGTTCGGTATTCGCTGAAGCGTTCGGCTGCGCCGACATTGGCCTTGAGCAAGGTGGTGTCGAAGGTCCAGTTCAGCGCTTCGATATTGGTGTCGCGCCATTGGCCGTCGTCATTGTGCAGGCGTTGGCGACCGAGCTTGAGGATCTCGCCAGGGTAGGGCGTGAAGCCGCTGTAGCCGACCCAGAATTCGCGCATGGCCAAGTAGTTTTTCTTGGTCTTGCGGTCGTCGTTGGTGGTTTGCTGGTTTTCATCATCCGCCGACTGTTGCAGGGTGTCGGTCTCGATAATGTCGCTCGAAGCAACCGCCTGGCCCATGGCATAGGCGCTCCAGTTGCCGCTTTCGCCGTAGATCCACGGGCGCAGGTCGAGGCCGATGCCGTTGACGTCGCCGCCTTTCTGGGTGCCCAGGTCGCGGTCGTCTTCGGACTGGCCGGTGATTTTAACGTCCATGCCGAAATTCTTGGTTTCAGTCAGTGCGGCCAGGGTCGGGCACGACCACAGCAGGGCAAAGGTCAGGCCGATGCCGGCCTGCACGAATGGATTGAGCTTCATAGGGATTCCTCGCCGTCTTCTTCTTGCAGGGCGTGCAGTTGCAGCGTGCTTTGGGCCAGGGTGCCGCGCGCGGCCAGTTCCTGTTGCACCAGGCGTTGGCCTTCGGCGCGTTGTTCCGGCGTCAGCGGGGCTTCGAGCTGCGTCGCCAACTCATTGGCCTCTGGCGTGTCCTGGGCTTTAGCCAACTGGCTGAAGACATAGGCGTTCAGTGGGTCGGGCTTGGTGCCCTTGCCTTGGGAAAACAATTGGGCGATGGCGAAGTCGGCGCTGTTCTGGCCGTTACGCGCGGCGGTGAGCAAATGGTCCAGGGCTTTTTGCGAGTACACCTTGCCCAGGTAGCCACGGCGGTAGATCTGGCCGAGGTAGTAATCGGCGGCCACTTCCTTGCCTACGGCTTTTTCGAAATGCGCTTCGGCCGCCTTGGCGTCCGCCGGCACCCACTTGCCTTCGTAATAGAGCTTGCCCAGCAACAGCTCGGCGCGCGGCTGGTCGGCGGCGCGGCCGTTGTCCAGGTACTTCATCATCTGGTCGACGTCGCCCAGTTCCGGGAAGTCGTAGAGCAGTTGCGCCAGGCTGACCCAGGAAGCGGGGTAGCCGGGGGCGATTTTTTCCAGCAGGGCCTGGGCGGTCTTCTCGTCGGTCTTGCCCAGGGTTGCATCGCCCAGCACGCGGGCGACGCTGTCGACGCGCTGTGCGGTGACGGTGCCACGGCTGTAGCCGGCTTCCATTTGCTTGAGCAGCTCGGCTTGTTTTTCCGGCTCGGCTTTTTTCTGGTAGACCGTGGCCAGTTCGACGTAGCAGATGTCGGTGGTGTTCAGCGCGGCTTTGCAGATGCGCTCTACGTCATCCAGGTGCTGGTCGTAGGTGTCCTGGGTGCGATACAGCAGCACCTGGGCCAGACCGGCTTCCGGGTAACCGGCCGCCTGCCATTTGTTGATCTGCTGCTGGGCATTCACGTTGGGGAAACTGTGCGGGTATTGCAGGTACAGCATCGCCAGCGGGATCAGGGTGTTGCCTTCGCCATTGGCAAAGGCTTTTTTCAACAGGCCTTCGGCTTCATGGTGTTCGGCCTCGGTAGAGCCTGGCTTGGCCACCAGCAGGCGACCGAGACGGGCCTGGGCACGCGGCGAGGTATCCGCCGCTGCGCGGTAGGTGGCTTCGGCCTGTTTGATTTGCGCCGGATCGCGGGTGCCTACCTGGATGTCGGCCAGGCCCACCTGGGCCTCGCTGTAACCCAGGTCTGCCAGTTGCTGGTAATTCTGCTGCGCGGTGACGGTATCGCCACGCTTGAGCGCTTCATTGGCCAGGCGTTGGTCGGGCAGGCCGGCGCAACCGGCGAGGGCGATGGCCAGCGCCAGGGGCACCGGTAGGGTTCGAAGGGCGCTCATGATTAAAGACCTGCTGCCATGGCTTTATCGATCAGCCAGTTCAGGGAGGGGCCACGGTCGCTGGTCACTTCTACCGGGCGGCCGGCGTAGGTGCTGTCCAGGGGAGCATCCGGCTTGATCTGCACACGAATGTCGGAGGACAGGTCGGCGCTGTTCAGGCTGGTGCTGCTGACGATGGTGCCGGTGCGGACCTGCTCTTCGTCGGCGACCTGGAAGCTCACCGGGGTACCAGGGCGTACGTCGGCGAACTGGCGATAGGTGAAGCGTGCTTCCACATTGGCCAGGCTGCCGCGTGGCACCAGTTGGAAGATCACATCGCCCTTGCTGGCGTACTGACCGTCGGCCACCAGTTGCTGGGCCACGACGCAGTCGCATGGGGAGGTCAGGGTGCCGGTCATTTGCTTGCCGAACAGTTCTTCGACCTTGGCCGGTTGCAGCTGGTCTTCGTCGAGGTGGCCCTTGAGTACGTCGAGCATGCTGGTGCTGAAGGTGGCCAGTGGCGCGCCCTTGGCCGCAACCGCATCACCTTTGAGCAGGCTTTGCACGGTACCGTCGCGCGGCATGGTCACGTTCATGCCGGGTACGCTGACCAGGCCCGCCTGGGCGTGGGTAACGAAGTACATGCCGTACAGCGACTTGAAGACAAACCCGAACGCCGCCAGGCCCACGAGGAAGATCGCCAGGCTGAACGTCACGGCGCGCAGGCGGCCGAAGGCGCTCATGTTGCTGCCGCCATCCTTGACCTTGCGGGCCTTGGTGAAGTTGTCGCGTTGCAGGGTGGCGAGCACATCACCCATGGTCACGATGTCGCCGGACAAGTGCGAGGTGATCAGGTGGCGCAGGGTGGAAATATCCTGGGCGTCGAGGTTCTGGAACTGGCAACCGGTACGGCCGCTCTGGCGGTCGTAGGAGCGAATCTGCAACTCCACATCCATGGCCAGGCCGAGGTTATCGATGACGAATTGCAGGCGGCCCTTGTGCACTTCACCCACGGTCAATGGCTGGGTGGCGGTGAACGCCAGGCCGCCGGCGGACAGGTCGATCACGCGTGCTTCGGTCTGGGTGCGGTCAGTGTTGAAGAAGCGCAGCTTGGCCGGGATTTTGACCCGGGCATGTTGGCGCTGGGCTTCGGATTCGTGGACAACGTTGGCGTTTACTTGGCTGTTCATCAGGGCAATTTCCTAGAGTTAATTCAGGCTTGGCAGGGTCAGACCATCATCAGCAACACGGCGACGAAGATGCTGCCGGCGGAGAAGGTCATGGTCCGAGACGACCAGGTGTTGAACCAACGTTGAAAGCTGGCCAAATCGCGGGTCAGTTTGGTGTCCTGGCGGGTCCAGGACTGTTGATCAAGGCGGAAGAACACGTAGATCTTCACCAGCGCGCCCATGATCTGGTTGTAATAGAGAATCACCGGGTAGGCCGGGCCGATCTTGTGGCCGGAGCACGACAGCAGCAGGGTGAGGATCAGGCGGGTGATGCCGATCCACAGCAGGTAGGCGAGGATGAACGCGCCGCCGTACTTGAAGGTGGCGATGATCGCCACGGTCAGGCCGAGCAGGGAGGTCCACATCGACACGCGCTGGTCGAACAGCACCACGCTGGTGAACAGGCCCAACCGACGTACGCCCAGGCCCAGGGCACGGGAGTTCTGGCGCAGGTTGTTGCCGTACCAGCGGAACATCAGCTTGCGGCTGGCCTTGATAAAGCTCTTTTCCGGCGGGTGTTCCACCGTATTGATCGCGGCGTCCGGCACGTAGAACGTGTCGTAGCCCAGGCGCATCAGGCTGAACCAGCTGGACTTGTCATCGCCGGTCAAAAACTTGAAGCGGCCCAGGCGCCAGTGTTGCAGCGAGTCGCTTTCCACATCGGCGATAAAGCCTGGGTCAGTGACGACGCTGGCACGGAACACCGACATGCGCCCGGTCATGGTCAGTACGCGCTTGGACAGGGCCATGGAGCACATGTTGATGTGACGTTGGGCGAAGCGCAGTTTGTGCCACTCGCTCATGATGTAGCCGCCGCGGACTTCGCAGAACTCGTTGGTGGTCAGGCCGCCGACGTTGTCGAACAGCTGGAACCACGGCACGGTCTTGCGCACGACGCCTTCGGCAAGCACGGTGTCGCCATCGATCACGGCGACCACGGCACGCTCGTCCGGCAGGTGGCGGGAGATCGCGCGAAAGCCGAAGGCCAGGCCGTCGCGCTTGCCGGTACCGGCGATGCGCACGAAGTCGAGCTTGACGTGGTCAGGCGGGTTCATGCGTTCCCACAGGCTCTTTACCAGCAGCTCATCGGACATTTCCACCAGCGAGCAGACCACGGTGGTGGGGAAGCCGCACTCGATGGCCTCGCGAATCACCGAGCTGTACACCTGGGCTGTGGTCAGCGCGTCGATACGGAAGCTGGTGACCATCAGGAACACATGGGACGGGTCTGCGGCTTTGCCCAGCTTGCGCACTTTGCGGCGCAGGTGGGGGTAGACCACGTACAGGAACAGCATGCCGCGAAAGAAATGCGTCGCACCCATCGAGTAGCGCCAGATACCGACGGCGCCAATCAGGAAAATAAAATTCTTCGACTCCGAGTCGAATGTACTCGCCGGCAGCAGCAGGGCGAGTCCCATCAGCAGGCTGAGGAACAGCAGCCAGCCGGCGGATTGCAGTAGTACATGTTTTAACTTGGACATAAGCGTCATCCGGAAGGGAAGGAGGTTCCAGGCTGCAAGCGCTGGGGATGAAGACGCTTGCAGCCCGGAACTTGCCGTCGCTGTTACCAGCAAATACCTTCGGTGCGGCCGCTCACACTGGTGGCTTTGGACATGAAGCCCACCAGGTCGACCACTTGCTTGCCATCCGGCGCGTTATGCGCCAAGGCACGGAACTTCTCGTCACGGTTGCCGAGGATGATCACGTCGGAGTTGTTGATCACGTCGTCGAAGTCCGAATTGAGCAGGGACGACACGTGCGGGATCTTGCCTTCGATGTAATCTTTGTTCGCACCGTGCACACGGGCGTATTCGACGTTGCTGTCGTAGATGCTCAGGTCGTAACCCTTGCCGATCAGCATCTCGGCCAGTTCTACCAGCGGGCTTTCGCGCAGGTCGTCGGTACCGGCCTTGAAGCTCAGGCCCAGCAGGGCGACTTTGCGCTTGTCGTGGCCAGCGACGATGTCGAAGGCGTTCTGTACCTGGGATTCGTTGCTGCGCATCAGCGAGTTGAGCAGCGGCGCTTCGACGTCCAGGGAGCTGGCGCGGTAAGTCAGGGCACGCACGTCTTTGGGCAGGCAGGAGCCGCCGAACGCGAAGCCTGGGCGCATGTAGTACTGGGACAGGTTGAGGGTCTTGTCCTGGCAGACCACTTCCATCACTTCGCGACCATCGACGCCGACGGCCTTGGCGATGTTGCCGATCTCGTTGGCGAAGGTCACCTTGGTGGCGTGCCACACGTTGCAGGTGTACTTGATCATCTCGGCGACGGCGATGTCCTTGCGGATGATCGGAGCGTCGAGTTCTTCGTACAGCGACTGCAGGACGTCGCCGGAAGCTTTGTCGAACTCGCCGATAACGGTCATCGGTGGCAGGTCGTAGTCGGCGATAGCGGTGGATTCACGCAGGAATTCCGGGTTGACCGCGACACCGAAGTCGACGCCGGCTTTCTTGCCGGAGCAGTCTTCGAGGATCGGGATCACCACGTTGGCGACGGTGCCCGGCAATACGGTGCTGCGCACCACGATGGTGTGACGGGTGGTCTTGTCACGCAGGACAAAACCGATCTCGCGGCATACCGATTCGATGTAGTTGAGTTCCAGGTCGCCGTTTTTCTTGCTGGGCGTGCCGACGCAAATCATCGACAGGTCCGTATCGCGAATCGCTTCGGCGAAGTTGGTCGTACCGCGCAGGCGACCGTTTGCGATGCCTTGGCTCAACAGTTCGCCCAGACCCGGCTCAACGATCGGCGATTTACCGGCATTGATCAGGTCGATCTTTTCCTTGGAGATGTCTACGCCCACCACTTCGTGGCCACGGGCAGACAGGCAACCGGCACAGACTGCGCCGACGTAACCCAAACCAAATATGCTGATGCGCATCGCAATTACCTCTTTGTCATTGAAGACGGTATTTAAAACATGCCATTAGATGGCCGGAGTTCATGTTTGCAAGCGTCACAAATGCCGCGAAAGTTGGGCGAATAGACGCCGACTTGCCGCGTACAGGCATGTTGAATAACGAGTGACTAACTATTGCACTCAAGTTGTGCGCAACTTGGCCTTGTTATTGGGGCCTGCCCTCAAATGCAGCCAGCCTTCCTGGGAGAAGGGCCTGACGTCAGTGCCGCAGGGCTTTGATAAAGGCTGCAAGCCTTTAAATATCAATGCCTTGGGTTATCTCACTGACCCATTAGGGTAAGCACAGCCTTGGCCTATAGTGCGTGGCAATTCATCCTTGTCGCCGCTCTTAACTAATCGGTTGGTAAAGTGACCCCTGAGTCAAAGTTCAATGTGACAACTTCGCTACTTCCGTTGGTCGGCCATGTAAGTCATCTCTTACAGAAACAGAGAATTTCGTTACCGGTGGTATGAGCGGTGCTTTAGGACGAAGTTCCGGGCCACTCATCCTGTTTCCGGAAATTTCTTGAAATATTGGCAAAGATGGCACTGGTACTATATTGATAGCACTTGCTATTTGGGCCAGTAGTTACGGGGAGTTGGCGCGCGGGGATAGTTTTGTGCCACTAGTGATTAAAAATTGGGGTGCCACTACGAAAAAAAATCGGAAATGTCGAGTGAAATAAAATTTAGAGATACGTCAAGATATTTTTTGACGCCAAACAATTGACGATTCTTGATGTGGAATGCAGGCAAAAATGTGGGAGGGGGCTTGCCCCCGATGGCGGTGTGAGTCATACATGTGTCGACTGATTCACCCCCATCGGGGGCAAGCCCCCTCCCACATTTGGATTTCATTGTCTGAAAGAGGCTGGTACGGCCTTATTCCGGTGCGTGATCGCGCAAAAACACCAGCTTGTCCGGCTTGGACTGCTCTGCATTGAAGCGGTAGCCCTGCACCTCGAACTGCTTGAGCTGGGCCGGGTCATTGATGCGCTCTTGGATCACGAAACGGCTCATCATGCCCCGGGCCTTTTTTGCGTAGAAGCTGATGATCTTGTACTGGCCGTTCTTCAGGTCCTTGAACTCGGTATTGATGATCCGCGCGTTCAGGACCGTGCGCTTGACCGCCGAAAAATACTCGTTGGATGCCAGGTTGAGCAGCACGTCATCGCCTTGTTCGGCCAGCGCCTGGTTGAGCCACTCGCTGATGCGCGTGCCCCAGAAGGCGTACAGGTCCTTGCCACGGGCGTTGGCGAGCTTGGTGCCCATCTCCAGGCGGTACGGCATCATCAGGTCCAGGGGGCGCAGCAGGCCGTACAGGCCCGAGAGCATGCGCAGGTGGTCCTGGGCGTAGCTGAAGTCGGCATCGCTGAAGGTGTCGGCGTTGAGGCCGGTGTACACGTCGCCCTTGAACGCCAATAAGGCCTGCTTGGCATTCTCTGGGGTGAAGGCCGGGGTCCAGCTGCCGAAGCGGGCGGCGTTGAGGCCGCCGATCTTGTCGGACACGTGCATCAATTCGCTGATCTGCGCCGGGCTCAGCTGACGCAGTTGCTCGATCAGTTCCTGGGAATGGTCCAGGTATTGCGGCTGGGTGAAGCGCGCAGTGACCGGCTTTGACTCGAAGTCGAGGGTTTTGGCGGGGGAAATCACCATCAGCATGAAGTCGTCTCCTGTAATCGTGCGCGGATTCTAGGGGTTGCGGCGTTTTGACTCCACCTATGAAACCCATAGATGCCTCGATTTCTGTAGGAGCAAGCTTGCTCGCGAAAAACGAAAAGACACCGCGTTGATTCAGGATGCCCGCGTCAGCGTTAACGTATTTCGCGAGCAAGCTCGCTCCTGCAATGATCGGCTATAGTGCGCGACGACTCTGGAGAAGGAGACCCTGGTGCGAATTGCGCTTTTATTATCCGCTTGCCTGTTCTGCATGAGCGCCCAAGCGGCGCCGGTGGACGTAGCCAGCCTGGACCGTGGCACCTGGCCCGAAAAGCTCAGCAGCCCGGCGCTGTTCGATGTGGCTTCGCGTGCGGAAATCCTGATGTTTGCCCATAGCCTGATCGCCAGCGAAGCCCAGGATGACGCGGCGCTCAAGCAGCGCCTGGGGCTGAAGATCATCAACCTGGCGGCCATCGATGACCTGCGTCGCCAGCTCTGGCGGCGCTTGCTGGAGAACTACACCTTCGCCCAGCAGAGCTGTGAGGAAGATGCCTCGTTCTGCTACCTGGTGGAAAACATGGACGATCTGCGCGAGCAGGCGGGCAAGTTCGAAGTCGGCGAAAACTCCTTCTATATAGGCTGGGCCGGCCCGAGCCATGTTTTCCATGAGCGTTATCTGGACGAGCTACTGCGCAAGGCCGCGCTGTTCCCGCAGATCAGCAGCGAAGTCGCGCGTTTCGGTGATCACGAGCGCAATGGCGATGAACTCAACGACCGCCTGTTCCTGCTGACCTTCGACGGCGGGCCGGCACCGGTCAGTGGCAATACCGACTGGCTTACCGAGTACCTGCGCAAGCAGAAGATGAATGCCACCTTCTTCGTGCTCGGCAGCAGCCTGCAAAACCGTGTGGAGCGTAGTTCGGCTGCCGATGTGCAGGCGCTGTACCAGGGCCAGTGCGTCGGCATCCAGGGGTGGCAGTACCGTTCCCACAGCCATTGGGTCGACTGGCAGAGTTCGATCACCCGCAGTGCATCGCTGGCGCAGAACCTGATGCCGGAAAACTACGTGCCGCTGTTTCGCCCGCCCTACGCTCAGCGGCGTGCGGACAGCCAGGGCTTCTTCCAGGCCCAGGGCCTGCAGGTGGCGTTGTGGGACATCGACTCCCAGGACGAGCCGGGCAAACTCAAGGCCGATGAGTCGGCGCAACGGGTACTGACGCTGATGCTGTTGTGGCGCAAAGGGGTGATTGTGTTTCACGACACCCAGGACAAGGCGCGGGTGGCATTGCCGCTGTTGCTGCAGGCAACGGCGCAAAGTGGCCTGGGCTGGCAGGACTGTCACGAGGCGTTTCGTTGAAAAGATGAAGTGCCCGGCCCTGTTGGGGATGAGGCGTTTACGGGGAGATTTTGTGCGACATTTCGATGCAGGCGGACTTCCGACTTTAACGGGGTAGCTGGCACTCGGCTAGTGCTATTCGTCATCCTGAAAAATAAACTTCAAAAAACCGTCAAAGTGCTTTTTCCTGTCATGGGTTTTGCGGTATTACGAAGTCAGATCGCCGAAACCTGCAACACAGGTGGCGTCTTCCAAGACTCCTCATGTGGGCACTGCCCTTGATGTCACTCAAGGTGCGGTCGGTGGTCGAATCGAGGCGCAGCACTGTTGTGGTATTGCGTCGACTGGCTCCCACAAAGGTGACCGAGTATGGATGATCATGGACGTAACCCTTCTTCCGACCAGCCAATCCTTTATGTGCTTGATACCAATGTATTGATCCACGATCCAAACGCACTGCTCAACTTCGAAGAACACCACGTCGCCATCCCGATGATCGTGCTTGAGGAGCTCGACAAACTCAAAAGCGGGCACCACAGCGTGGCTGCCGAATGCCGCCAGGCCATCCGCCTGATCGACAAGACCCTGGGCGAAGCGTCACCCGAGGATGTTGAAGTCGGCGTGCCGATCCAGCGCGGCAAAAGCGGACCCAAGGGCTTGCTGTCGATCCTGATGAGCAAGCGCAGCGAGCCCAACAGCCTGCTGCCGGAAAACCTGAACGACAACAAGATCATCAACCAACTGATCGACCTGCACGCACGCGACAAGGACTTGCGCCTGGTGCTGGTGACCAAAGACATCAATATGCGCCTCAAGGCACGAGCGTGTGGGATCGCTGCCGAGGACTACAGTACCGACCAACTGGTCGACGACGTGTCGATGCTGTCCCGTGGTTATCACACCATGACCGGCTCGTTCTGGGACCGTGTCAGCAAGGTCGAAACCCGTCAGGACCATGGCCGCACCTGGCACCAGGTGCAACTGATCGACAACCTGCCGGCCGTGCACATCAATGAATTCATCATCGACGAACAGGGCTTTGTGGGCTGGATCAAAGAGATCCAGGTCGACAAGCTGCTGATCCTCGACCTGCATCAGGAGCCCCTGTTGCACCAGGAGGCCTGGGGCCTGAAACCGCGTGACATCTACCAGAGCCTGGCACTGTATGCGCTGCTCGATCCGGACATCCACCTGGTCAACCTGACCGGCGCCGCGGGCTCGGGCAAAACCATCCTTGCCCTGGCGGCCGCCATCGAACAGACCATGGTGACCAAGCGCTATCGGCGCATCATCGCCACCCGCAGTGTGCAGGGCCTGGACCAGGAAATCGGCTTCCTGCCGGGCACCGAAGCGGAAAAAATGGAGCCATGGCTGGGGGCGATCACCGACAACCTCGAAGCCTTGCACATGGATGACGAAAACACCCATGGCAGCGTCGACTACATCCTCAGCAAAGTGCCGTTGCAGTTCAAATCCCTCAACTACATCCGAGGCCGCAGCTTCCAACAAAGCCTGATACTGATCGATGAATGCCAGAACCTTACGCCGCACCAGATGAAAACCATCATCACCCGTGCCGGCGCCGGTTCCAAAGTGGTGTGCCTGGGTAACCTGGCACAGATCGACACCCCCTACCTGTCCGCGACCAGCTCCGGGCTGACTTACCTGACGGAACGCTTCAAAGACTTCCCCAACGGCGTGCATATCGCGCTGCAAGGGGTGCCTCGCTCGATTCTGGCCGAATACGCCGAATCGCATTTGTAAACGTGGTCAGTGTGGGAGGGGGCTTGCTCCCTCCCACATTTGTTATGCATTGGGTTTACAATCGGTGCTCCTGATCAGGAGTATCCCTGTGCTGACTCATCTCGATTCCCAAGGTCGCGCCCATATGGTCGACGTCACTGACAAGTCCGTGACGTTCCGTGAAGCGGTGGCCGAAGCGCGGGTGCGCATGCTGCCCGAGACCCTGCAAATGATTGTCGACGGCGTCCATCCCAAGGGCGACGTGTTCGCCGTGGCCCGCATCGCCGGGATCCAGGCCGCGAAAAAAACCAGTGACTTGATCCCCCTGTGCCACCCGTTGATGTTGACTGGCGTCAAGGTCGAACTGAGCGCCGATGGCGCAGACTCGGTGCATATCGTGGCGCGCTGCAAACTCTCCGGGCAGACCGGCGTGGAGATGGAAGCGCTGACAGCCGCCAGTGTCGCCGCGCTGACGATCTACGACATGTGCAAGGCCGTGGACCGCGGCATGACCATCGAAAACATTCGCCTGCTGGAAAAACTTGGCGGTAAAAGCGGGCATTTCAAGGCGGATCAGGCATGAGCATCAACGTACTGTTTTTTGCGCGCTACAGCGAAGCGGTGGGCCTGGACTCGCTGGAGATGGAGGGCGACTTCGCCACCGTCGACGCTGTGCGCCAGGCGTTGGCCAGTGATCCGGGCTTCGAAGTGCTCAACGAAGCCAGCTTGATGTGTGCCCGTAACCAGGAGCTGTGCGCTCTCGACGAGCCGTTGCAGGCCGGTGATGAAGTCGCGTTCTTCCCGCCCGTGACCGGAGGCTGAACATGGCCATTCGTGTACAGGTCGAACCGTTTGACCCCGGTGCCGAGGTCAACGCGATGCACGCGGCGAATGTGGGCGTGGGCGCGGTGGTGAGTTTTGTCGGCTATGTGCGCGATTTCAACGAGGGGCGCGAGGTGTCTGGCATGTTCCTCGAACACTATCCGGGCATGACTGAAAAAGCCTTGGCCAAGATCGCCGTCGAAGCCGAGCAACGCTGGCCGCTGCTCAAGCTCGAAGTGCTGCATCGTATCGGTGCGCTGGAGCCCGGCGAGCCGATAGTGTTCGTGGCCGCCGCCAGTGCCCATCGCCAGGCCGCGTTCGATGCCTGTGCGTTTGTGATGGATTACCTGAAGACCCGTGCGCCGTTCTGGAAGAAGGAAAGCACCCCTGAAGGCGCGCGCTGGGTGGAAGGGCGCAGCAGTGATCACGCAGCAGCGGATCGCTGGAAATAGTCAGCCGAACATAGATGCAAATGTGGGAGGGGGCTTGCCCCCGATGGCGGTGTGTCAGTCAACTTATGTATCGACTGATGCACCGCCATCGGGAGCAAGCCCCCTCCCACAATTTTGACTGCATTTCAGCTTAAGGGCGTTTGCGCTCTACAGCCCGCAGCAAGTGCGTCGGCGGTGTCTCACAGCTGATCTTGCGACCCAGCAGCGCCTCGATCGACGGTAACTGATACGAGTCATCTTCGCCGGCAAAGCTGATCGACACACCCGCCGCGCCTGCGCGACCGGTACGGCCGATACGGTGCACGTAGTCGTCCGGCACTTCCGGCAGGGTGAAGTTGATCACGTGGCTGATGCCATCGATGTGAATCCCGCGCCCCGCCACGTCGGTGGCCACCAGCACGCGAATCTTGCCTTCGCGAAAGCCTTCCAGGGTCTTGATGCGCTTGTGCTGTGGCACATCGCCCGACAGTTGCGCGGCGTTGACTCCATCGCGCACCAGGCGCTCTTCGATGCGGCGCACTTCGTCCTTGCGGTTGGCGAACACCATCACGCGCTCCCAGCCGTTGTCGTTGACCAGGTTATAGAGCAGCTTGTACTTGTCGGCACCGGCCACGGCATAAATGTGCTGTTCGACGTTTTCGCTGGCCACGTTCAGCGCTTCGATCTCGACGATGGACGGGTCGGTGGTCCACTGCTTGGCGAGGTTCATCACGTCTTCGGTGAAGGTCGCGGAGAACAGCAGGGTCTGGCGCTCGTTTTTCGGCGGGGTCTGGCGAATGATCTGGCGTACTTGCGGGATAAAACCCATGTCGAGCATGCGGTCGGCTTCGTCGAGCACCATCACTTCGACCATGTCCAGGTGCACGTCGCCGCGCTGGTTGAAGTCCAGCAGGCGGCCCGGAGTGGCGACCAGGATGTCGCAATGGCGGGCTTCGAGGTGCTTGAGCTGCTTGTCGAAGTCCATGCCACCGACGAACGTCATGACATTGAGGCCGGTGTACTTGGTCAGGTCGGCGGCGTCCTTGGCGATCTGCACCACCAGCTCCCGGGTCGGGGCGATGATCAGCGCGCGCGGTTCACCCATGTAGCGCTCTTTCGGCGGCGGGGTTTGCAGCAGCTGGGTGATGATCGAGATCAGGAACGCGGCGGTCTTGCCGGTACCGGTCTGGGCGCGACCGATGGCGTCTTTGCCCGCCAGGGTGAAGCCCAGCACCTCTGCCTGGATCGGCGTGCAGTACGGGAAACCCAGGTCCTGGATGGCGTGCATCAGTTCCGGGGCGAGTTTGAAATCGTGGAAGCGGGTCTTGCCTTCCTGGGGTTCGACGACGAAGTCTTCGAGTTTCCAAGGGGTGACAGGCGGTTTTGGCGCGCGTTCGCGGCGGGGTGCTTTTGGCTGGGGCGCCGGCTCGGGGGCGGCCTCGGCAGGTTTTGCCTGTTCAGGCGGCGTCACCGCTGGCTTTTTTTGCGAGGCGACAGGTGCGGGCCGGCCTGGCTGTTGACCGTCATGGCGGCTGCCGGGCGTGGGGACAGGAGCACTGGGAACAGGCGCGAGCGGCTCAGCCTCGCTTTTGCCGAACATCTTCTTAAGTGCTTTGAGCACGGTCATCTCATTAATTGGTTAAGGAATGTACGCCGGCCAGTGTAATGCAAGAATCGGGCGCGGCGTAGTGCGTCTGTCATACGGCTACATAAACGCGGGCTTTCAGCCCAGGCGAGCGGTCAACCAGGCGCCGATGTCGTGTATCTCCTGAGGTAACACTTCGTGGCCCATTGGGTATTCCTGCCATGTCACGGTGACACCACGGCTTTTCAAATGCTCATAAGCGCTGCGGCCCATGGCGTTCTGTACGACGTCGTCATACTGGCCGTGCAGGCACAGGGTGGGAATGCGCTGCTGGCTGGCGGATAACTCCAGTTCGTCATCGAAGGTAGGCGCGTAGGTCGAGAGGGCGATCACGCCGCCCAGGGCACCTTGCCATTTCTTGAATGCTGTGTGGAAAACCACTGCGCCACCTTGGGAAAAGCCGGCTAAGAAAATTCTTGAAGCGTCTATTCCGCTGCTTTTTTGCTCCTTGATCAAATCCGTGACCATGTTGGCTGACTCTTTCAGCTCTTCCAGGCTGATCGAACGAGCCGGGCTCATGGCCTTGATGTCGTACCAGCTTGGCATTTCGTAACCACCGTTGATGGTCACCGGGCGAGTGGGCGCCTGGGGCAATACAAAGCGGGTCGACGACAAGGTTTCCTGGAGTGCCTCGGCCACCGGCAAAAAGTCGTAGCGATCGGCACCCAGGCCATGCAACCAGATTACGCAGGCGTCTGCGGGCTTGGCGGGCTGAATAATCAGGGGTTCGGTCATGGTTGCTCCATCTATGTGCGTGCGCTCCGATTGAGTGCATCGGAACGGTGCGCGACAGGTTGATCTGTTAAGAGAATGTCGCAAGGTTGAATGTTTTGCTATTGACCATGGGCTGAAACGACTCAGCCGGTACTCTGGTACGCGCCTTGCTATGTGTAGGTCGATGTCAGAACTTTCCTAGGGCGGTAACACTATCAGTGACTGCCGCCTGTGGGATAGCAACTGGAATTACCGCGACAACTTCATGCTGCTTGGCCCCAAAAAAAGCCAACACGGGTCAATATCGCCTCACAAGGGTGCGCTGAAGTTTTAGCTCCGACACAACAAGAGCAACTGGAGGTTTGAATGAAGGTATTGAAATCCACCCTGGCCATCGTAACCGCGGCCGCTGTACTGGGTGTCAGTGGTTTTGCCCAAGCCGGCGCCACCCTGGACGCCGTGCAGAAGAAAGGCTTTGTGCAATGTGGCGTGAGTGACGGCCTGCCGGGTTTCTCGGTACCGGATGCCAGCGGCAAGATCCTCGGGATCGATGCTGACTATTGCCGCGCTGTGGCCGCTGCCGTGTTTGGCGACGCCACCAAGGTCAAATTCAGCCAGTTGAACGCCAAGGAGCGTTTCACCGCGCTTCAGTCCGGCGAAGTCGACATCCTGTCGCGTAACACCACCATGACCAGCTCCCGCGATGCGGGCATGGGCCTGAAATTCCCAGGCTTCATCACCTACTACGATGGCATCGGCTTCCTGGTGAACAACAAGCTGGGCGTTAAAAGTGCCAAGGAACTGGACGGTGCAACCATCTGCATCCAGGCCGGTACCACCACTGAGCTGAACGTTTCCGACTACTTCCGTGGTAACAACCTGAAATACACCCCCATCACCTTCGACACCTCCGACGAAAGCGCCAAGTCGCTGGAATCGGGTCGTTGCGACGTGCTGACCTCCGACAAGTCCCAACTGTTCGCCCAGCGCAGCAAGCTGGCCTCGCCGAAGGACTACGTGGTTCTGCCTGAAACCATCTCCAAGGAACCGCTGGGCCCGGTCGTGCGTAACGGCGACGACGAGTGGCTGGCTATCGTGCGCTGGGTTGGCTACGCCATGCTCAACGCTGAAGAAGCCGGTATCACCTCGAAGAACGTCGAAGCTGAAGCCAAGTCCACCAAGAACCCGGACGTCGCGCGTCTGCTCGGTGCTGACGGCGAATACGGCAAAGACTTGAAAGTGAAGAAAGACTGGGTCGTACAGATCGTCAAGCAAGTCGGTAACTACGGCGAAGTGTTCGAGCGCAACCTGGGCAAGAGCACCCCGTTGGAAATCGACCGTGGCCTGAACGCGCTGTGGAACAACGGCGGCATTCAATACGCACCACCTGTGCGCTGATCGCTGATGGTTCTATCACCCGGTGGGCCAACCGCCGGGTGATGTTCTGTTCCATTATTTCCGGGGCACTCCATGCAAAATCAAATTGGCGCACACAAGCAGAAGCTCAGCTTCAGCGATCCCAAGGTGCGTGCGTGGCTATTCCAGATCGTCACGATTGTGGCGGTGGTCTCGCTGGGCTGGTACCTGTTCAACAATACCCAGACCAACCTTCAACACCGGGGCATTACCTCGGGTTTCGACTTTCTTGAGCGCAGTGCCGGCTTCGGCATCGCTCAGCACCTGATCGACTACACCGAATCGGACAGCTATGCCCGGGTGTTCGTCATCGGCCTGCTCAACACCTTGCTGGTGACCGTGATCGGTGTGGTCCTGGCGACCCTGCTCGGCTTCATCATCGGCGTGGCGCGTTTGTCGCCCAACTGGATGATCAACAAGCTGGCGACCGTGTATGTGGAAGTGTTCCGCAACATCCCGCCGCTGCTGCAGATCCTGTTCTGGTACTTCGCGGTGTTCCTGACCATGCCGGGGCCGCGTAACAGCCACAACTTCGGCGATACCTTCTTTGTCAGCAGCCGTGGCCTGAATATGCCGGCCGCGCTGACCGCTGATGGTTTCTGGCCGTTTGTGGCCAGTGTGGTGCTTGCCATCGTGGCGATCGTGCTGATGGCGCGTTGGGCCAACAAACGCTTTGAAGCCACCGGCGTACCGTTCCACAAGTTCTGGGCGGGCCTGGCGCTGTTCATCCTGATCCCGGCGTTGTGCACCTTGGTCTTCGGCGCGCCGCTGCACTGGGAAATGCCCAAGCTGCAGGGCTTCAACTTCGTCGGCGGCTGGGTACTGATCCCTGAACTGCTGGCGCTGACCCTGGCGTTGACGGTGTACACGGCGGCGTTTATCGCCGAGATCGTGCGCTCGGGCATCAAGTCCGTCAGCCACGGCCAGACCGAAGCCGCGCGCTCCCTGGGCCTGCGCCCAGGGCCGACGCTGCGCAAGGTCATCATCCCGCAAGCCTTGCGGGTGATCATTCCGCCGCTGACCAGCCAATACCTGAACCTGGCGAAAAACTCTTCGCTGGCCGCCGGTATCGGTTATCCGGAAATGGTTTCGCTGTTTGCCGGCACGGTGCTCAACCAGACCGGCCAGGCCATCGAAGTCATTGCCATCACCATGAGCGTGTACCTGGCGATCAGCATCAGCATTTCCCTGCTGATGAACTGGTACAACAAGCGCATTGCGCTGATCGAGCGGTGAGGAAACGCACATGAGTTCGCATACGTTCAAACCTGATATGCCGCCGCCGAGCAAAGTCTTCGGGCCGATGGCATGGATGCGCGCCAACCTGTTCTCCAGCTGGCTCAATACCCTGCTGACGCTGTTGGCGTTTTACCTGATCTACCTGGTGGTGCCGCCGATCCTGCACTGGGCCATCCTCGATGCCAACTGGGTCGGGACGACGCGCGCCGATTGCACCAAGGAAGGCGCCTGCTGGGTATTTATCCAACAGCGCTTCGGGCAGTTCATGTACGGCTACTACCCCGGCGACCTGCGCTGGCGCGTGGACCTGACCGTGTGGCTGGCCATTGTCGGCGTGGCACCGTTGTTCATCTCGCGTTTCCCGCGCAAGGCGATCTATGGCCTGAGCTTCCTGGTGCTGTACCCGATCATTGCCTACTTCCTGCTGCACGGCGGCATCTTTGGCCTGAGCAACGTGGCGACCAGCCAATGGGGCGGCCTGATGCTGACTCTGGTCATCGCCACCGTCGGTATCGCCGGCGCGTTGCCGCTGGGCATTGTGCTGGCCTTGGGGCGGCGCTCGAACATGCCGGCGATCCGGGTGGTCTGCGTGACCTTCATCGAATTCTGGCGCGGCGTGCCGTTGATCACCGTGCTGTTCATGTCTTCGGTGATGTTGCCGTTGTTCCTGCCCGAAGGCATGGGCATCGACAAGCTGCTGCGGGCGTTGATCGGCGTGATCCTATTCCAGTCGGCCTATGTGGCTGAAGTGGTGCGCGGTGGTTTGCAGGCGATTCCCAAGGGCCAGTACGAAGCGGCCGCGGCGATGGGCCTGGGTTACTGGCGCAGCATGGGCCTGGTGATTTTGCCGCAGGCCCTGAAGATGGTGATCCCTGGCATCGTCAACACGTTTATTGCGCTGTTCAAGGACACCAGCCTGGTGATCATCATCGGCCTGTTCGACCTGCTCAACAGCGTCAAGCAAGCCGCCGCCGACCCGAAATGGTTGGGCATGGCCACTGAAGGCTACGTGTTCGCCGCCCTGGTGTTCTGGATTTTCTGTTTTGGTATGTCGCGCTATTCCATTCATTTGGAACACAAGCTCGACACAGGCCACAAGCGTTAGGAGTTGTTGTTATGAGCGAAGCGATCAAACAGCCTGTGAGCCCTGAAGGCATTATCCAGATGCAGGGCGTCAACAAGTGGTACGGCCAGTTCCACGTGTTGAAAGACATCAACCTCAACGTCAAGCAGGGCGAGCGTATCGTGCTGTGCGGCCCGTCGGGTTCCGGCAAGTCCACTACCATCCGCTGCCTCAACCGCCTGGAAGAGCACCAGCAGGGCCGCATCGTGGTCGACGGCGTGGAACTGACCAACGACCTCAAGCAGATCGAAGCGATCCGCCGTGAAGTCGGCATGGTGTTCCAGCATTTCAACCTGTTCCCGCACCTGACCATCCTGCAGAACTGCACGCTGGCGCCGATGTGGGTGCGCAAGATGCCCAAGCGCAAGGCTGAAGAAATTGCCATGCACTACCTGGAGCGCGTGCGCATTCCAGAGCAGGCCCACAAGTTTCCGGGCCAACTCTCGGGCGGCCAGCAACAGCGTGTGGCCATCGCCCGTGCGCTGTGCATGAAACCGAAAATCATGCTGTTCGACGAACCGACCTCGGCCCTCGACCCGGAAATGGTCAAGGAAGTACTCGACACCATGATCGGCCTGGCCGAAGACGGCATGACCATGTTGTGCGTGACCCACGAAATGGGCTTCGCCCGTACCGTGGCCAACCGTGTGATCTTCATGGACAAGGGCGAGATCGTGGAGCAGGCGGCGCCGAATGACTTCTTCGACAACCCGCAGAATGACCGGACCAAGTTGTTCTTGAGCCAGATTCTGCATTGATCGATGCTTGAAAAAATAAACCCGGCCTGGCCGGGTTTATTTTTGTCTGTTCAGGAGGCCTTGAGCGCCTCATCCTCTGTGTTCACGGTATGAGTGAACCCCCGCAGGTCAGCGCCTTCGGCCAATACCTTGGCGTCGGCGAGCAAATGAGGGTAACGGTCCAATAATCGCATCAACAGAACCAGTGGCTTCGGTGGCAGAAGCTCACCGCGTTCATAACGTGAAAAAGCGTTGTGCCCGCCACCGGATAACAGTTGCACGGTTTCTTTTTGCGTAAGGTGCAGCTTGCGACGGATGCGTTTCATCTCGTTGCCGATCATTGTCCGCGCGGCGTGGACGAGTTCATCCCCAGCTTTTGCGTGGCGCTCTGCACTATCCGGGTCATACATGCCGTCGCCGCATGCATGGCATTCCCAGCCAGAAAGGTCATCGACACGACGCTCCATCCCTTTGACGCTAATGGTCTCGCTACGGCCCTCGAACCGAGTCATGCCGTCGGGCGTACCGCATATAAAACACTGTTGAGTCTTCATGAGTTGCACTCTTTGAAGGAGATTACCGGTGGATTACCGCCTGAGCGGTAAGTGACCTTTATGTAAATCTCCATGCCGTGTGAACTGATGTGGTACACGTCCTGCCAGACCTTATGGTCTGCATAGGTAGTCATTGATTTGTACAACATCCTGGTTTGCAATTGAAAAACGACTTCTTGCATTTCATGGATCTCAAAGCCGAGTTTCCTTCCTGTGCTCTTCGCCGTTGAGGTAAATGCCTTTTCCTTAAGCCGCCTGACATCCGCCTTGATCACCGCCAGATCGTAATGAGGTGTGTACTTTTCCATAAGACACCTGAGCTGGATAATTACCCTCTAAGGGTAATTTTACTAATCGAAAATACTGCTCCTTTTCCTGCCTAAGAACCCTAGTGCGTTGCCTTTGTAGGTAACTCTGAATAGGCTGTAGGAAAATTCATCCTATGATTGGACGAAAGCCAACATTCCATGAAAGACATCGCCCCCCTGATCAAACGCTCCCTGGTGGACCAGGCCCTGGAGCAGTTGCGCTGGCGCATTACCGAAGGCAAGTGGGCCATCGGCGAGCGCCTGCCCACCGAGCCGGAGCTTTCTGCCGAGTTGGGCATCAGCCGCAATACCGTGCGCGAAGCCATGCGCGTGCTGGCGTTCTGCGGGTTGATCGACATCCGCCAGGGCGACGGCAGTTACCTGCGTTCGATGACTGACCCGCTGGGGGCCATGCGGGCGTTATCCCATTGCACCCTGGGACAGGCGCAGGAGACGCGGCAGATTCTCGAAGTGGAGGCCGTCGGCCTCGCTGCCGCGCGCCGTACCGAGGACGATCTCAACGGCCTGCACGAGGCACTCAAGGCCAGCGCCGAGCTGTACCACGGTGATCTGGAGGCCTATATCAGTGCTGACCTGGTGTTCCACGCACGGCTGGTGGACGCCGCGCACAACCCGGCCTTGAGCGAGCTGTACCAGTATTTTTCGGCGGTCATCGGCGCCCAGTTGCGCCAGACCCTGAATATTTCGCCGCGCCGCCAGGCGGTGTTCGACCTGCATATCGCCCTGCTCGACGCCGTGGAACACCAGGACCCGGAACGCGCCAAATCCATCTGCCGGCAGTTGATTAATGAGCCTTGAAGCCAAACGCACGCCCGAACTCGAAGAACTGTTGATCGATGCCGAAGCCGACGACGAGGTGGTGCAACACCGCCGCCCGGTGGTGAATCGCCCGTGGCTGTTGCTGTTGGGCCTGATCCTGGTGGCCTTGAACTTGCGCCCGGCGCTGTCGAGCATGGCGCCGTTGCTGGCAGACGTTTCCAGCAGCCTGGGGTTGTCGGCGGCCAGGGCCGGTTTGCTCACCACCTTGCCGGTGTTATGCCTGGGCCTGTTCGCCCCCACGGCGCCGATCCTGGCCCGGCGTTTTGGCGCCGAGCGCGTGGTGCTGGGGATTTTGCTGACCCTGGCCGCCGGCATCCTCCTGCGCAGTGCTTTTGGCGAAGTGGGGTTGTTCGCCGGCAGCCTGGTCGCGGGCGCGAGTATCGGCATCATCGGCGTATTGCTGCCGGGCATCGTCAAGCGTGATTTCGCCAGGCAGGCCGGCGCCATGACCGGGGTCTACACCATGGCCCTGTGCCTGGGGGCAGCGCTGGCGGCAGGTGCAACGGTGCCCCTCAGTCATTATTTCGGCGATCGCTGGACCTTCGGCCTGGGCTTCTGGATTGTGCCGGCGCTGGTGGCGGCGTTGTTCTGGTGGCCCCAGGTCGGCCAGAAGCAGAGTGCCCACCAGGTCGCCTATCAGGTCAAAGGCTTGCTGCGCGACCCGCTGGCCTGGCAGGTGACCTTGTACATGGGCCTGCAATCGTCCCTGGCGTACATCGTGTTTGGCTGGCTGCCGTCGATCCTGATCGGCCGTGGCTTGAGTGCCACCGAAGCCGGGTTGGCGCTGTCCGGCTCCATCATCGTGCAATTGTTCAGTTCACTGGCCGCGCCCTGGCTGGCCACGCGCGGTAAGGATCAGCGCCTGGCCATTGTGGTGGTGATGCTGCTGACCCTCGGCGGCCTGTTCGGCTGCCTGTATGCGCCACTCGACGGGCTGTGGGGCTGGGCCATTCTGTTGGGGCTGGGCCAGGGCGGGACGTTCAGCCTGGCGCTGACCTTGATTGTGCTGCGCTCGCGCGATGCACACGTGGCCGCCAACCTGTCGAGCATGGCCCAGGGGATCGGTTACACGTTGGCGTCCATGGGCCCATTCGCCGTCGGCCTGGTGCATGACTGGACGGGAGGCTGGCAGGCAGTGGGCTGGATTTTTGCGGTGCTGGGCCTGGGAGCAATCATTGCCGGGCTGGGCGCGGGGCGGGCGAAGTATGTCGGCGTCGTCAGCGAAAAAGCCTGAGTCTGGGTTTTTTCGCGGGGCACGGGCATCACAGGTACACCACTTCCAGCGTCGCCGAGCCGTCTAATGGCGTTTCCTCGTCGAGGACCAGGTTTTGCCGGGCGTTGATCGTGGCTTCCAGTTTTACGGTGGCGCTCAAGTTCTGAATGGCCGATGGCCCGAGCGTGCTGCCCACCAGGTCGGTGAAGCCCAGATAGCTTCTGGAGCCGATGTCGATGGGGTTGCTGTTGGAGGTGCGCCAGGCCACGCCGCCGGTGGTGGATTCGGTACCGTAGATCACTGGCACGCTATCGGCCACAGTCTGCGTGGGGTCGAAGGTCAGGGAATACACCCCCAGCTTGTTGCCACTGTGGTCCAGCCCCAGGCCGTAGAAAATCTCGCTGTTGACGTGGCCGGTGCCTTCGCGGTTATCACGCATGCGCAGCGCGTAGCGTGCGGCGCCATTGCAATTGACGGTCAGGGTCAGGTAGTGGAGCGGCAGGCGCGTGCCTTTCGTCACGTTGAGGTCATTGCGCGAGATTTTGCCGAAGTCCACCAGCCCGCCGCCGACAAATATCGGTGTGCAGGCCATGGGGGTGATCAGGCCTTTGACGGTCAGGTCGATGGTAGACGCGGCGTGGACGCTGAAGCCGGCGCCGAGCCCTGCGAGGACGCTCAAAGGGATCAAAATCGTTTTCATAAGGGTGTTGTTCCTATACGTCGATGGGTTGAGGGGCGGCCGCGTCCTTGCGCCGCTCCTGCGTTACAAGTAAGTCATGGTCAGGGTCATGAAACCGTCGATGGGCACTTGCGTTTCAAGGGGCAGGGTATTTGCCGGGGCGAGGGTCGGTGTGATCTCTACGTCTGCATCGAGCCGCTGTATCGGCGTCGGGGCGGAACTGCCGGCGTGGAAGGCGGTGAGGGTGTGGTGCGACAGGATTGCCGTCGGGGCCCAGGTCGCTTCACCCGTCTTGGCGATCGGCTGCATATCCCTGCCATCGGCCACGATCGCCAGCAGGCGCAACGTCATATAGCCGAGCTTTTGATTGGTGTGCGTCAGCCCCAGGCCGAATTTATACGGTTGATCGACACCGTAACCGGAGCCGAGGCGGTTATCCCTGGGCTCCAGCGCCACCAGGGTCAGCGCTTCGCAGCTGATCGTCAGTTGCAGGCGGTGGATGGGCAGCGGGGTTGTCTGGTCGGCATTCAAGTCCCTGGAGGCGACCTTGCCCAGGTCATACAGGCCGCCATTGGACAGCCCGACCTCGCAAGCGCTGGGGGTGATCCGGCCGCTGACGCCGAGGTCGACGGTGGAGGCGGCCTGCGCAGGCCAGGCGCCGCTTAGCCATGCCAGGGTGATCAGGGTAATTGACGTCGTCTTGTTCATGAGCAAATGCCTAGAGGTAGATGATTTCAAGGGTGGCCGAACCGTCGAGCCGCACTTCGTTGCCCAGGTCGAGTGAGCCGAGGGGCGCAATGAAGGCTTCCAGGCTCGCTGTCACGCTGAGGGTTTGAATCGGGTCGGGGCCGCTGGTGCTGCCATCACTGGCGCCAAAGCCCAGGTAGCGCGCCGCACCGATGGCGAGTAATTGGCTGCTGGCGCTGCTCCAGGGCTTGGTCCCGGTGGCGGAGTCGGTGCGATAGAGCCGGGCAAGACTGTCAGCGGTGGCGCGGGTCGGGTCGAAGACCAACCGATAGCGCCCGATCTTTTGCCCGCGTGCATCGAGCCCCAGGCCATAGTCGGTTTCATTGGCAACGCCGGTCGCCGACCCGGGGCGATTGTCCTGCAGGCGCAAGGCAAAGGCCGTCGGCCCATCGCAGCCCACGCTGACCACCAACGGCCGGCTGGGCAGCGGGGTTTCGCGGTCCATGTGCAAGTCCATGACTGACAGCTTGCCGAAGTCCACCGTGCCGCCGTTGGACAGCCCCGGCGTGCAGGCGGCCGGGGCAAAACGCGCTTGCAGGCGCAGTTCCCGTGAGCGCCCGGCGTTGATGGCATCGAATACGCCACTGGTGTCCCAGGTCACCGCGTCACGTACCCGAGTGGCGTCTTCGCTGGCCCAGGCACTGACTTCAAGCTGCACGGAGAAGCTTTGCCCCTTCAGCGCCACGCCGGCGCGTATGGGCACGATGCCGTGATCCGGGCGCCATTTGAGCGCAGTGCCGGTGCTGACCGGCGGTTGGTTGCTGCCCGTCAGCAGGCCGAGTTCCACGGCCTGGCCATCGAGTACTGCATCGCTCACTCGCACGGTGTAGCTGCCGCGCTCGGTGAACGCGAAGCGCTCGGTACTGATCGCCAACGCACGGTAGAAGAGGCTCATGTCGGTCGGCTGCGGGCAGTTCAAACTCATGTTCAAGCGTCGTTCGCCCAACAGGTGTTCCGCTGCGCTGCGCACGGAGACCGCGCGATTCGTCAGGCCGAAATCCAGGCTCGACTCACTCAGGTTGAGTTGGCAGTCCTGCGCTCCCCAGGCATTGGCGCCCAGCAATACAGTGCATGACAGCAAGACGGTTTTTACACCCATGGTGAAGGTCCTCATGGCAGGCACCGCGCCGGTGCGGTTTCGTAATACACCTCGGGGTCGCCGTTTTCGGGCAGCTCGAATATCAAGCGGCAGGGGGGTTGGCCGGGCGTCTTGACCCATAGCGCGCGTCGGTCGAGTACATCGGGCAGAAACACCTGGCCGTTTTCCTGCACCAGTGTCACGAACTCACCGTTGGCGGTACTCACCGTCGCGCCACGGGGCAGCGGGTGGCCGTCGGCGCTGGTGACGGTCAGCAGCGCGCGGCGGGTCAGCGCCACGTCGAACTGCACCTTGTCCACCGCACCACGGCCAGCGGAAACCACCGCCAGGCCATTGCTGATGTCGGCGTTGCGCGGCAACGAGCGGGTTTGCACTTCCACCGCGCTGCGGCTGTAGGCATTGAGCTGCGGCACGACGGCCTGGCCTGTCCAGTCGGTCCACACCGGCCCGCTGGGGGTGGTGACTTGCACGCCGGGCATTTCGCCCACCGACAACACGGCGAAGGTGTCGCGGACCGGGTAGGGGGAGAAGGTCACACCGTCACCGTGCACTACGACGGCGCCACGGGCGCTGCCTTGATAGCTGGAGCGTTCGGCATCGGAGCGCGTGTAGTTGAAGTCCAGCTGGCTGAAGTACGGCAGGGCCGACATACCCAGGGTCGATTCCACTTCGCGGTCGCGGGTGTCGTGTTCAACACTGACCCGATAGGCCAACTGATCGTTGAGCTGTTCGTTCATGCCCATCCCGGTGCGGTGTTCGCCACCGGAGTTGCGGACCCAGGCGCGACCCCGACGATTTTCGCCCAGGGGCAGGCTGATGTTCAGGTACACACTGTCATCACTGTTCCTGCGCCCACCCATTTGCCATTCGGCCGTGGCGGAGATCGACACGCCGCCGACCTGGGTGCCCCAGGAGGCCAGTGCGCGGCTGCTGCTGTCGCCCTGGAACGAAGACGAGCGTGACACCCCGGCGCTGAACGCGCCCCAGCCTGGGTGTGACCAGGAGGCGGTGGCGCTTTGCTGGTCACGGTAGCGTGACTGCTGCTGTTCGCGGGTGTCGGTGATGTAGGTCGATTCGGTGAGGTCGCGGTACCCCAGGGTGCGCCAGGAGTTGGCGGCGCTGACCGACCAGCGTTCGCCGAGCAACTGGGACCATGACAGGTCCGTCTGCAGGCCGTGGTTGTTCTCCTGGCGCGTGGCTTGCGCCGCGACTACCGCCAGTTGTATTTGACTGTCCTGCCACGGTAAAAGCCCCAGGCTCACGCCGGCCGAGCGATAGTCTTCGGCGGCCAGCAGGCCGTTGCTCAGGCTCAGCCGCGGGAGTGGCACACTGCTCCAGCCGGCACTGACGACCCAGGGCTGGTCGCCTCGGTCGTCGCCGATATTGCGCACCTGCCCGGCCGCCACCGAATAGCCCGGCGCAGGCAGGCTCTGCCCCAGAATCGCGGCCGGCACCGTGAAGCGACGCGCCTCGCCGTTGGCTTCCTTGACCGTGACTTCGACGTCGGAACGACCATTGAGGCGCGGCACGTTGCTTAGGGAAAAGGGCCCGGCCGGCACCACGGTGGAATGGATCAATGTGCCGTTCTGGCGGACCTCGACCTGGGACGGGCCATTGGCGATACCGTCGATGGTCGCCCCTTGATTCTGGCCTTGCAGGGCCTGTTCGGTGAGCACTTGCACGCCGTTGATCTGGGCGCCGGCCAGCACCGGGTTGTAGAGGTTGATCTGCCCGGCCTGCAACACCGCTTGATGGCTGGCGAAGGTGCGCTGGGCATAGGCGTCCAGATGGGTGGTACGTGAGAGGCTGTCTTGCCAGGTCTGGACCTGACGGCTGCGCACGATCCAGTCGCCGGCATTGAAACCCAGCTCGGAGTTGAGTGAGCCGAAGCGGCTGGACGCGTCGCCATAGCGGTTGTACAGGCCGGTCATGTCGTAATTGAACAGCGCGGCAAACCCGCCGGTTTGATAGCCCGAGATGTCCTGGGCGACTGGACGCAACGCCTGGGTCGGCACCACCAGGCCCAGGCTGAGGCCGGCCGGGTTTTGTTCGATGACTGTTTGCGGGTATTCCTGGACGAAGTCGTAGCAGCTGTCTTCCTGCCCAGGGCCCGATGACGGCATCACCAATTGCCCGGCCTCCAGCAGCGGTGGGTCGAAGCACAGGGCGCCCTGGGCGTCAAAGGTGACATCGACCCGCCCACGACGCTGGCCGTTGACCGTCAGGTTGAGCGCATGCCGCCCTTGGGTAAAATGCGGCGCCTGGAGCAGCAGGTGGGCGAGTTCGGGGTCGATCCCGCGTTGATGCAGGGTCTGCGCGTCAAAGGCGCCAGCGGCAGGTGGCGTCTGTGCCCATGCCTGGGGCGCCAGCAGTCCATGGCTGAGGGCCAGCGCAATAAGTGACAGGCGTGGTGAAGCGCCGGGCACGGCTTTGCCGTCACGGTAATTCATGACTGTGTTCACACAAATGCACTCTTATGATGGAAGTGCCCGGCTCGATTTCCTATCGCGCCAGGGCGTCTTCCCGGTGACCTTCAGTAGGGGGTCACTTCGTTATCGTAGCGCCGTGGCATCCCTGGGCGCCGCGGCATCACAGGGTCAGGGGGGCGTCATGGGGCGCGACGGCAAAGCCATACACCGTGGCGGGCTGCAGGCGCACGGTCGTGGCCCCGGAACCGCTGGCGGTGACGGTCAGCGTCTCGCCGGGCAGCACATACGTACGCGGCAACATCGCCGAGCCGGTACCGGGCATCAGTCGCAGCTCCTGGGCCAGGCGGACCACGTACGGCGTGGGGTTGTGCACGCTGAGCTGGTCGCTCTTCAGGCTCCAGGCCAGGCCCAGCCACGGCGTGCGATTGGGCGCCAGCCCCTTGGGATGAATGAGCACTGGCAGGTTCTGCCTGACGGTCACTCCCACTTGGGCGTGTCCGGCCTGGGCCAGGTCTCGCTGGGCAGGCATGCCCTCGAAAATCACCCGTTTGAGGCGCTGGGTTTGCAGCGGCTCGCGGGTTTGCAGAATGAACCGCACCTGCTGGTTTTTCGACGCCTCGACCCGTGCCAGAGGCGGGGTCACGAACAGCAGCGTCTCAGTATCCTCGGGGATATCTTCCAGGGTCACGTGCAGCAGGGACAGCTTGTCGTCGGTGTTGGTGACCGACACGGTGGCTTCGCCGTCCTGCTCGTGGACGATCACCACCGAGGTGTCCGGGACCATGCCATCGGCCTGTGCGGCGGTGCTGCCAAATGCCGTCAATGCAGCACAACAGAGGCCGGGGGCCCAACGCAAAACTGAGGAAAATAGATTCATAACGAGGCTCTTTAATAAAGGGCTCTTCAAGTAGGCCGCCTTGTGCTCGGTGAGTGACCGGGCGCCGGCGGCACGCTATTAGAGGTAACGCAGTTCCAGCGTGATCGAGCCATCGAGGGGCACCTGCTCCTTGAGTGTCAGGCTGTTGGCCGGGCTGATCGAGGTGTCCACCCGTAGCGAGGCCACCAGTTGCCGCAAGGGCATGGGCAGCGTATCGCCAACCCGGGCAAAGCCCATGAACAGACCCGGATACGCATAAGGCTCCGGTGCCCAAGTCACCCCTTCGTCATGCGAGGTGAGGGTTTGCAGCGATTGCGAGTCGCCCACCGGACCGCGCAGCGACAGGCTGACCGAACCCAGGCGTTCGCCGGGGGCGTGGATGTTCATCCCCAACCCATAGAAAAAATCAGGCGCCGCCGATGACTCCCGCTTGTTGTCGATGCCCACCAGGGCGAACAACACCGGGCCTTCGCAACTGACGCTCAAACCCATTTGCTGGTTGGGCAGCACGGTGAACTCGCTGGGGTGCAGCGTATTCGCCATGATCTTGCCGTGATCGACCAGGCCGTTGTCCGACAGCGCGATGGCGCATGCGCCGGGCGTGATTCGCCCGTTGACCTGCATGTCCACGCTGGAGGTGGCGAAGGCCAAGGGCGCGACCGCGAGTAAATAGGCAAAGGCCAGCAAGCAAGTAAGCAGGTTCATGCGATGAGTTACCTGGTGTTGAACGGGCGGTACGGGCATCGGGCCAAGCGGCGGCCTTACAGGTACCGAAGCGTGATCGTGGCCAAGCCGTCAATGGTCTCGTCCGTACTGATCGTCAGGTTCTGTGCCGGATTAATGAACGGTCGCACTGTCATTTCCACCTGCATGTCCTTGGCCGGAATCGGCACCGACGCCGCGCCGATCTGCTTGATCGAGACCAGGAAGTTGGTTTGCCATCCGACGTCATCCCACATGCGGCCCCACGTGCTGCCGTTGGTCATTGACTGGATCATCTGAACAGGTGTTTCGTCGGCGATGGCCTGGTCGAGGAACATGGCATAGCCGCCGATGCGTTCACCAGCGGTGGTGGTGCCGAGGCCAAATTCGACGACGTTGTTGGCGGAGTCTGAGCGATTGTCGGTGGCGGTCATGGCGAACAGCGATGGGCCCTCGCACTGGGTGAACACTTGCAGGGTGGAGGGGGGCAGGTTGGTTCGGGTGTCCTGGTTAAGGTCTTTGACCGAAATCCGCCCCACGTCGATGGTGCCGCTCGACAGGCTCAGCGTACACGCCGAAGGCACAATAAAGCCCTTCACGGCGAGGTCGGTAGTGGACGCTGCGGATGCCGGCAAGGCACCGGCAATCAATAAGCCAGCCACGCTGCTGCACAGTAGTTTTTTCATAACAAGTAACGCTCCAGGGATGAGTGGGAACACAGGGTTTAGGGGGGTTCAGGGGTGTTTCAATTCACGCAATCGGACGCTTACGTGGCCGTTCGAACTCAGGTTTCGCCGTGGTCTTCTGCTGACGCCACCGGGCAGTCAAGGTGGCGTTGGCCAGGGTGAGTCGCCTGAGCGAGTTACAAGTACGTCACCTGCACGGTGGCGTGACCGTCAATCAGGATGTCATCCACCTTTGACAAATCGTTGCCCGGCACCAGGGTGGTGAAGGCACTCAACCGGGCGTTCAATTTCCGCACGGCGATGGGGGCCGCGAGATTATCGGGGGAGGCAAACCCGGTTTTACCAAGGTGGCCCAGGTAGGGCGAAAGCCGCCAGGTGGCACCGCCGTCGAGGGACAGAATGACCAGCACCGACTGGCCGTCGGCGATGACGTCGTACAGGCGGAAGGCGACACTGCCCAGCTTCTGGTGTTCGTCAGCCATGCCCAGGCCATGGCTGGCGGGATGAATGGCTGAGGTGCCAGCGCGGTTGTCGATGGTGGTCAAGGTGAACAGGGTCGGCGCTTCGCAACTGATCTCCATTTGCAAGCTGCTGGTGTGCAGGTGAGTGGGCTCGTCGGGGTGCAGATCCCGAACCGACAACTTGCCGTGGTCGACGATGCCGCCGTCGGAAAGCAGCGGGGTGCAAGAGCTGGGGACAAGAGCCCCACGCACGCCCAAGTCGGTTGAGTTGGCGGCCAATACGCCGGTTGAGCAGGCCATCAGCAATGTGGTCACGAGAGCAGGGGCGTATCTAGCCATGGGTAAACGTCCTGGTGGAGTGTGCGTGCTGGCGGTACTACGCAGGCGAGCAGTCGTCCCGTAGCGTGCCGTTCAGTCGGGCGTGAATTACAGGTACTTCACTTCGAAGGTGGCATTGCCGTCGAGGCTGACTTCGTTGCCCAGGTCCATGCCGTCGGTGCGGTAGATCGCAGTACGCACCAGGATCTCAGTGGTGACGTTCTTGAGGGGGATAGGGCCCAGTTGGCCGGTTCGAGTGTCACGAAACCCCAGCAGGTCCAGTGGGCGGGTGCCGGCATCTTCATTGTTGAACCAGGTTTGGCCACCATCCCTCGAGTTAATCGGGTAGATGGTGCCGCCGTCGCCGCTGACAGGGTTCCGAAACTCCAGCTGGTAATGGCCGAGCTTTTGCGTGCCGTTGATAAAGCCCAGGCCAAAGGCGTTCGGAAAGTTGCTGGAGCCAACACGGTTATCGGTGGCCTGGAGGGCGAACAGGGCTTCGGCGTCGCAGCTCACGGTCATTGTCAGCAGGGCCTGGGGGAGCCAGGTCGAGTCGGTCGGGCTGAGGTCCTTGGCTGAGATTTTGCCGTGGTCGATGACCTCGCTGGACAGGCCCGGCGTGCACGCCGCTGGCGTGATCAGGCCGCTCACGGTGAGGTCGACGGTGCTGGCAGCGAACGCAGCGCCGTGGCTGGCGAGGACAAGGGCGGCGGTGAGTGTCGCTAGGGACTTCTTCATTTCAATGGCTTCCGGTGCAAGGTTGGCTGGCGGCGGCAGGGGACCTCGGCCAGGTACGTTAGCGACCGCCTGCAATGGGCCGGTCGTATCCCTCTCCAGGGGGACGACGCAGAATTTATCGAGGGGCTGCCCTGGGGGAAATACAACAACTACGACAATGGACGCTCGTCGCTCAGGCGCCACCGGCAATGTCGGAACACGTACGTTTGCGTGTAGGAAATGAAAGTGTTTCGTAGTTGTTGTATCGCTACGCACGGCTCATGTGCGTAGTTTTTGTGCCGACATACATTCAAGTCTTGTGTGTTGCATCCCTGCCGGCGATTGCGGTTCGGGGTGAAGCACTGTCCCCATTCACCAGTGAAGCAGCAGAGGTAGTCATGTCATCGGGCGTTCTCCCAGGCAAAGGCACAGGGAGGACGCCGCCGCATTGGCGTAGCTTCAGGGTATTGGTGGTTGACGACCATCGTGCCTATTGCCTGTTGATGGGCGCCATGCTGCAGCAGCTGGGGGTGAGTGTTGAGACCTGTCACGACGGGCAGGCCGCACTGGCAACCCTTGAGGTCATGCCGGTGGCCTTGGTCTTCAGCGACTGCCAGATGCCGACGTTGGACGGCTATGCCATGACCCGTGAAATACGTCGGCGTGAACGGTTAGCCGATGCCCCGGCGGTGCCGGTCGTGGCCCTGACGGCCAGCCTGGGTGGCGACGTCATCCGCCGTTGCCGGGCGGCGGGCATGAGCGCTTGGCTGGCCAAGCCTGCGACACTCGAACAACTGCGCAATGTGCTCATCACCTGGCTGCCCGGTCAGGCGCTTGATTCGCCGCCAGGTCGGCGCAAACAGACACGGGCACCGCAACCGGCGTGTTGGCCGAGCAGGGCGCAATTGCTGGACCTGTTTGGCACCGAGCAGGCGCTGGAACGCATGCTGTCGACCCTGATGCATGAAGCCCAGGAAGACCTGCTCGCCTTGGCCGATGCGACCGATCGCCTGGATGCCTCGGCCGCGGCGCAGCATCTGCACCGATTGGCTGGCAGTGTCGCCTTCCTGGGGGGTGGTTTTTTGGAAGCGCGCGGCATCCAACTGGTCGCCGCCGTCATCGACGACGGCGTGGCGGCGAACGCAGTCGCCTTGGGGTTGATGCGTGAAGAGCTGGTGCGTTACTTGAACTATCTGTCGGCGCTGTGAAGGCGTTTTTGCAGGATCTGTCTATTTGTTTTGTGGGTTTTGTGAGTAGGCAATTTCTGTTTTTGTTGTGGGGATGAGTCGGGTCTTCATTGATTGCTGGGCCATCTGCCAGTAGCGCTGTCGGGGGTGGTTGTTGCGTGTGCGATCCAGGGGTATTTTGCGCGGATTCAAGTTGCCATCATGGTGGTGCTCATGCTTCGTGTAATTATTGCTGACGATCATCCCATCGTACGTATCGGGCAGAAAGTGGTGATCGAAGCCAATGGCCGGTGCAAGGTCGTCGGAGAAGCCGACGGTCCCGATCAGTTGCTGGCGCTGGTCGAGGGCACCGCGTGCGATATCCTGGTGACGGACTTTGCCATGCCGGGCAACCAGCAAGCGGACGGCTACGGCTTGCTGGGCCTGTTGCGGCGCCGACATCCCCATTTGCCGATCATTCTGGTGACCATGTTCGCCAGCGTCGCGACACTGCGCGAGTCGTTTGCCCAGGGGGCCAGGGCCGTCCTGGCCAAAAGCGCGTCCGCCCGTGAGCTGCCGCTGGCGATCGCGGCGGTCAGTGACGGGCGCACCTTCGTCAGCGAATGTTTGCGTGCGCAACTGGCGCAAGCCGGTACAGGCAACCAGCAAGCGGTGCCGCAGTTGTCGGGCAAGGAGCGTGAAGTGGTACGCATGCTCGCCAGCGGCATGACCGTCAGCCAGATCGCGGCGCGGGTCAACCGCAGCATCTCGACTATCAGCAAGCAGAAAAGCACGGCCATGAACCGGCTGTGCATCTCCACCGATGTGGATTTGTTCGCCTATGCGCGCAGCAGTGGCATGGTGCCGTAATACCGTTCATTTGCGTGGCGAATGTCAGTAGCCTTGGCAGCGCGGGCGGCTTATCGTGCGCCTATCTTTTCGACGCCAGCGGAGCCCGCCCCATGAGTGATGCCCATAACGCCCTGATCACCGAGTTCTACAGTGCCTTCCAGCGCCTGGATGCCGAAGCCATGGCCGCCTGCTACACCGACGACGTGGTCTTCAGCGACCCGGCGTTCGGCGAGTTGCGCGGGCGTGATGCCGGGGATATGTGGCGCATGCTCACCACGCGGGCCAAGGACTTTTCCCTGACGTTCGACCATGTGCGCAGCGATGACCGCACCGGCAGCGCGCATTGGGTGGCGACTTACCTGTTCAGCGCGACCGGCAACACAGTGGTCAACGACATCGGCGCGCGGTTTGTGTTTCGCGATGGCAAGATCTGCGAGCACCACGACCATTTCGACCTGTGGCGTTGGTCGCGCCAGGCCCTGGGCCTCAAGGGGCTGCTGCTGGGCTGGTCGCCGGCACTGAAAAACGCGGTGCGCGCCCAGGCGCTCAAAGGCTTGAAGGCATTCCAGGCCGGTCGTTGATAAGATCAGCGTTCTTCTGGTTTGCCGAAATCGATTCGTGATGACTCCCACTCAAGCCAAACCCTGGTTCGTGTACCTGGTGCGTGCCGCCAATGGCTCACTCTATTGCGGCATCAGCAACGACCCGGTGCGCCGCTTTGCTTCTCATCAAAGCGGCAAGGGCGCGCGGTTCTTTTTGTCCAGCCCCGCCGTGGCGTTGGTGTACACCGAGCAATGCGCGAGCAAGGGCGAGGCGCTGCGCCAGGAACGGCTGATCAAGAAGCTGAAGAAAAGTGCCAAGGAGTGCCTGGCCGCGAGTGGTTCATTGATTTGACTGATGGGTTCCCATCGGCCCCAGGTGCGGTTTTGCAGGCTAAGCTAGCGGTTCATTCCATTGAACGGAGCCTGGCATGTCCGAGTTGATCCTGCACCACTACCCGCAGTCCCCCTTTGCTGAAAAAGCCCGCTTGCTCCTGGGGTTCAAGGGTTTGTCGTGGCGCTCGGTGTTTATCGCGCCGGTGATGCCCAAGCCTGATTTGACCGCCTTGACCGGGGGCTATCGCAAGACGCCGGTGTTGCAGGTCGGCGCCGATATTTACTGCGACACCGCCTTGATCGCCCGCCGCCTGGAGCAGGAAAAAGTGGCACCGACGCTGTTTCCCCAGGGCCTGGAACTGGTCACCCAGGGCTTTGCGGCCTGGGCCGATTCGGTGGTATTCGCCCATGCCGTGGCGCTGGTGTTCCAGCCTGAGTCCCTGGCGGTCAAGTTTGCCAAGGTGCCGCCGCACCTGCTCCAGGTGCTGGTGGACGACCGCAGCAAACTGTTCAGCGGTGGCAGTGCGACCCGGGTGTCCTTGGATGTGGCCTTGCATCAATGGCCGGCGCTGGCCGGTCGGATTGAGCAGCAGTTGCAGCACGCGGTGGGGGATTTCCTGTTCGGTGAGCCTTCGATTGCCGACTTCGCCCTGGCCCATCCGCTGTGGTTCCTCAAAGGCTCGACGGTGACGGCGCCGCTGGTGGACGCGTACCCCGCTGTCGCGGCCTGGCTGGAGCGGGTGCTGAGCGTTGGTCATGGCACCCCCAGTGAGATGAGTGCCGAGCAAGCCTTGGAGGTGGCGCGAAACGCCACGCCAGCTGCACTGCCCGATGAGCTGTTCGACGACCTGAATGGTTTCAAGGCCGGGCAGCCGGTGACGATCAGCGCAACCGATTATGGCGTTGACCCGGTGGCCGGCGAGCTGCTGTTTGTCGGGCGCGAAGAGCTGATCCTGCGGCGTACCGATGAACGCGCTGGCACCGTGCATGTGCATTTCCCACGCATGGGTTTCCGCATTCAGGCGCAATAAACAAAAAAATCTGAAAATAAATGTGAGGTCTTTCGACAGCCCATCCGTGTAGTGCTTGAAACTGCGATCTATTCGCATTAACAGCGTTTTCTACACGGGTTCTCACAGCATGAAGTCGACGGCGGGCGGTTGGGTAAAACAGTGGCTGGGAGCCTCGGTATTGACGGTGTCTGGGCTGGCGTTGCTGCCCTTGGGCGTGGCGCAGGCGCAAGAGCAGCAAAGCGCCCAGTTCAACTTTGCCCAGGCCGCCAAGCCGCTGCCCCAGGCGCTGAGCGATTTCAGCCGGGTGACCGGCATCAGCGTGATCTACACCGATGAAGCCCCCTATGGTCTCAACGCCCCGGCGGTCAGTGGGCCGATGAGCGCCACCCAGGCCCTGCAACGCTTGCTGGGCGGCTCCGGCTTGACCTTCCGCCAGATCGACGCGCGCACCCTGGCCCTGGAGCCGGTGCCCACCGAAGGCGCGGTGAACCTCGGCGCGACCACCATCAGCGGTGTCGGCCAGGCCCAGGACAGCACCAGCTACCAGCCACCGCCCACCAGCTCGGTGATGCGCTCCCATGGCTTGCTGCTGGAAACCCCGCAGACCGTCAACGTCGTACCCGCCCAAGTGTTGCGCGACCAGACCCCGCGCAACCTGGATGACGCCCTGGCCAATATCAGCGGCATCACCCAGGCCAACACCCTGGCCAGCACCCAGGACGCGGTGATGTTGCGTGGCTTTGGCGACAACCGTAACGGCTCAATCATGCAAGACGGCATGCCGGTGGTGCAGGGCCGCGCGCTGAACGCCACGGCAGAACGCGTTGAAGTGCTCAAGGGGCCATCGTCGCTGCTGTACGGCATCCAGGACCCGGGCGGCGTGGTCAATATCGTCAGCAAAAAGCCCGAGCTGAGCCAATCCACGGCCCTGACCGTGCGCGGTTCCACCTTTGGCGATGGCAAGAACGGCAGCGGTGGCAACCTCGATACCACCGGCCCCATTGGTGATTCGGGCCTCGCTTATCGCTTGATCGTCGACCATGAAGACGAAGACTACTGGCGCAACTTCGGCACCCACCGCGAATCGCTGGTGGCGCCGTCCCTGGCCTGGTACGGCGATACCACCCAGTTGCTGTTCGCCTACGAGCACCGTGAATTCCTCTCGCCGTTCGACCGTGGCACCGCGATCGACAAGTCCAACCACCCACTGGACATCCCCTCCACACGGCGCCTGGACGAACCGTTCAACAACATGGAGGGCCGTTCCGACCTGTACCGTTTCGAGGCCGATCACGACCTCAACGATGACTGGAAGGCGCACTTCGGCTACAGCTGGAACCGTGAAACCTACGACGCCAGCCAAGTGCGCGTCAGCGCGGTGAATGACAATGGCACCCTGACCCGCAAAATGGACGGCACCCAGGGCGCGATCAGCACCGACCGTTTCACCACGGCCAGCCTGGAAGGCAAGGTGAATGTGCTGGGCATGCAGCATGACCTGGTGTTCGGCCTGGATGACGAATACCGCAAGATCTACCGTGCCGACCTGATCCGCCAGAGCTCGCGCGGCACGTTCAACTACAACAACCCGGTGTATGGCAACGAAGTGGCGGGCACCACCGTCAGCGCCGCCGACAGTGCCCAGACCGACCTGTTGCGCAGCGACTCGCTGTTCTTCCAGGACGCCATTCACCTGACCGACCAGTGGATTCTGGTGGGCGGTGTGCGCTACCAGATGTATGACCAATACGCCGGCAAGGGCGTGCCGTTCAAGGCCAACACCGATGGCAATGGCCAGGCCTGGGTGCCGCGGGCCGGCCTGGTGTATCGCTACACTGATGAGCTGTCGTTCTACGGCAGCTACACCGAGTCGTTCAAACCCAACTCCACCATCGCCGCCTTGGCCGATGGCAGCACGTTGACCGGCGACCTCACGCCGGAGGAATCCAAGTCCTGGGAACTGGGGGCCAAGCTCGA
Source organism: Pseudomonas sp. FG86 (assembly GCF_057808775.1). Lineage (NCBI taxonomy): Bacteria > Pseudomonadati > Pseudomonadota > Gammaproteobacteria > Pseudomonadales > Pseudomonadaceae > Pseudomonas > Pseudomonas sp. FG86. Next base: position 59,217 of record NZ_JBMDIS010000033.1, read on the forward strand.
CATACCTGGGCGTGTGACCGCCAGCGTGGCGTTGTTCAACATCGACAAGCGCAATGTGCTGGTGTCGGTGGGCTCCGGTGCCAACACGATCTACAGCATTGCCGGGCAAGTGCGTTCCCGTGGCCTGGAACTGGACGCCAGCGGCCAGTTGACCGACAAGTGGAGCCTGATCGGCAGCTATGCCTTCACCGACGCCGAAGACGTCAAGGACAACGACCCGACGCTGCAAGGCAACCGCCTGCAAAACGTGGCCAGGCACACCGGTTCGTTGTCGGTGGCCTATGACTTCGGCACTATTTTCGGTGGCGACCAGTTGCGGGTGGGGACCGGCGCGCGCTACGTCGGCGAGCGCGCAGGCGATGCCGCCAACGACTTCGATTTGCCGGGCTACACCGTGGCCGACGCGTTTGCCACCTATGACACCAAGATCGACGGGCAGAAGGTCAAGTTCCAGTTCAACGTGAAGAACCTGTTCGACCGCACCTACTACACCTCGGCGGCCAGCCGCTATTTCGTGTCGATAGGTGATGCGCGGCAGGTGTCGGTGTCCAGCACCCTGGAGTTCTAAAGCCTGGCGGGCTTGTTGGGGTTAGCAGGCTTGTTGTGGCTAGCAGGCTTGTTGTGGCAAGCCAACTCGCCACGACAGGCCCGCTCGCCACAGGAGTACGGAGCTGTTAGCGTTGCGGCCACTAATGGCTTTGCGGAACACAGTACTGATGCACTTTGGGCGATGGCTACACCTGCTGTACGTGAGTTTTTTACTGGGGGGCTGTGCGAGTGTTTCGCCGCCTTCCACACCATCAACACTCGATCACCTGCTGGCCGATCCTGCCCTGAACGGCTCCACGGTTTCCGTCATGGTGCGCGATGCCCGCAGCGGCACCACGCTCTACCAGCACAACCCGCGCACGCGCTTGGTTCCCGCGTCCAACCTCAAGCTGCTGACCACGGCGGCGGCGATGGACGTGCTCGGGCCGGACTACCGGTTTTCCACGCAACTGTTGAGCGACGGCCGCCGCCAGGGCGAGCGCCTGATCGGCAACCTGTACCTGCGTGGCCTGGGTGACCCGACAACGCAGTTCGCCGACTACCAGGCCCTGGCCGCGCAGTTGGCCAGCCAAGGTGTGCGTCAGGTATCGGGTGACTTGGTGTTCGATGACACCTGGTTCGATACCGAGCGCCTCGGCGTCGACTGGGCCCAGGACGACGAAAGCACCTACTACGGTGCGCAGATTTCGGCGCTGACGGTGTCACCCGATACGGATTTTGATGCTGGCACTTTGCTGGTCACCGCCAAGGCGCCGCTCAGTGCCGGCCAGCCGGTGAGTGTGTCGATCAGCCCGGCCACCGACTATGTGCAACTCAGCAATCGTGCGGTGAGCGGCGCGGGCAACAACTACGCCATCACTCGCCAGCACGGCACCAACCTGCTGCAACTCAGCGGTGCACTGGCGCCGGGAAAGCAAAGCCGGCAGTGGGTGAGTGTGTGGGAACCGACGCAACTGGTGGCCAATCTGTTTGAGCAGGCGCTGGCGCAGCAGGGTATCCAGGTGTTAGGCCGGCGTGTGTTCGGGGGCGTGAGCCCAGCGACGGCGACGCTGTTGGCGGAGCATCGATCGGCGCCGTTGCAAGATTTGATCACGCCGCTGCTCAAGCTTTCGAACAACAACATGTCCGAAGCTCTGCTCAAGGCCATGGGCCGCAAAACCTCCAATGCGGGCACGGCGGTGGCGGGCGTGGCGGCAGTCGCGGCGTTTATGCAGCGCCAGGGCATGGACCCGGCGACGCTCAGCCAGGTGGATGGCTCCGGTTTGTCGCGGCGCAACCTGGTGTCGGCGCAAAATCTCACCGACCTGTTGCTGGCCGCTTCGAAACAATCCTGGTTCGACGCCTGGTACAACGCCTTGCCGATTGCCGGCAATGCCGAGCGCATGACCGGCGGCAGCCTGCGTTATCGCCTGCGGGGCACCGCCGCCGAAAACAACCTGCACGCCAAGACCGGCTCCATGGGCGGTGTGTCATCACTGAGCGGATACATTACCGACAGTGAGGGACGGCGCCTGGTGTTTTCAATGATCAGCAATAACTACATCAGCGACGCAGCCCCCATCCGCGCCCTCGAGAACCGCCTGGCACTTGCCCTGGCCCAGTGGCACGACTAGCTCAGGGCTGGTAGCCCATCCGCCAACTCACGGCCCGGGTCGCCGCCAGCAAGCGCTGCGCCGCCGGGCCATCTTCGTCGGCGTGGAACAGTGAGGTGGGGCCGACCACGGTCATCACTGCAGCCACCTGGCCAACCGCGTTGAACACCGGCGCCGACAATGCATCCACCCCCGGCATCAGCAGGCCATGCACAAAGTGCAGGCCGCGCTGGCGGATCTGTTCGCAGGTGAGGGCATAAGCCTGGTCGTCGGCCAGGGCATGGGCGATGCCAGCCTCGATCTCGCGTTCACGCAATTCGACGGTTTCCCGCGACGGCAGGAAGGCACTGAACACCAGCCCGGTGGACGAGCTGAGCAGCGGCAGTACCGAGCCCAGTTGCGTCACCACCGTCACGGCGCGCACCGCCGGCTCGATCTGCACCACGGTCGCGCCCTGGTTGCCCCACACCGCCAGGAAGCAGGTTTCATTCAATTCGTCGCGCAGTTCGGCCAGGGGCAGGGCGCCGACTTTCAGCACGTCCATACTGCCCAGGGCGGCCAGGCCCACGCGCAAGGCTTCGCGGCCCAGGCCGTAATGGTTGGTGGCGGTGTTCTGTTCGGCAAAACCGGAGGCGATCAACGCCTGGAGATAGCGGTGCACCTTGCTCGCCGGCATCTGCACATGTTCGGCCAGGCGCGACAGCGAGGTGGAGGGCGACAGTTCGGCCAGGGCCTTGAGGATATCGGTGCCCACTTCGGCCGAGCGGACTTTCTGTTTACCGGTGTCGCGGGGCTTTTCCATGGAGGGGCGGGAATCCGAGAGATGAGTGGGCGTCTTTATAGCTTGACGGTCGGCAGTGATCAAATTACGTTATGCGTAACTGGATTACGATAAAAACAACTTCCGCCAGAGGATGATCCATGAACCTCGAATACCTCTCGGGCTTCGGCAATGAATTCGCCAGCGAAGCCCTACCCGGCGCGCTGCCCGTCGGCCAGAACTCCCCGCAAAAAGCGCCCTACGGTCTATACACCGAACTGTTTTCCGGCACGGCCTTCACCATGGTGCGCAGCGAAGCGCGCCGTACCTGGCTGTACCGCATCCAGCCGTCGGCCAACCACCCGGCGTTCGTCAAGCTGGAGCGGCAATTGGCCGGTGGCCCGCTGGGGGCGGTCACGCCCAATCGCCTGCGCTGGAACCCGCTGGAGCTGCCGAGCGAGCCGACGGACTTTATCGAGGGACTTGTCGGCATGGTCGCCAATTGCGCGTCGGAAAAACCGGCGGGCATCAGCATCCACCACTACCGCGCCAACCGATCGATGGAGCGCGTGTTCTTCAACGCCGACGGCGAGCTGTTGATCGTGCCTGAGCAGGGCCGCTTGCGCATCGCCACCGAACTGGGGGTGCTGGAGGTTGAGCCGCTGGAAATCGTCGTACTGCCGCGCGGCCTGAAGTTCCGCGTCGAATTGCTGGATGCGCAAGCGCGTGGCTACGTCGCCGAGAACCATGGCGCGCCGCTGCGCCTGCCGGACCTGGGGCCGATTGGCAGCAATGGCCTGGCCAATCCCCGCGACTTCCTGAGCCCCGTCGCCCATTACGAAGACCTCAAGCAGCCCACCACCCTGGTGCAGAAATTCCTCGGTGAACTGTGGGCCTGCGAGCTGGACCACTCGCCGCTGAACGTGGTGGCCTGGCACGGTAACAATGTGCCGTACAAATACGATCTGCGTCGCTTCAACACCATCGGCACCGTGAGCTTCGATCACCCCGACCCGTCGATCTTCACCGTATTGACCTCGCCCACCAGTGTGCATGGCTTGGCCAACCTCGACTTTGTGATCTTCCCACCGCGCTGGATGGTGGCCGAGAACACCTTCCGGCCGCCGTGGTTCCACCGCAACCTGATGAACGAATACATGGGCCTGATCCAGGGCGTCTACGATGCCAAGGCCGACGGTTTCCTGCCCGGCGGTGCATCGCTGCACAGCTGCATGAGCGCCCACGGCCCGGATGGCGAGACCTGCACCAAGGCCATCAATGTCGTGCTGGCGCCCCACAAGATCGATAACACCATGGCCTTTATGTTCGAGACCAGCCAAGTGCTGCGCCCGACCCAGTTCGCCCTGGAATGCCCGCAACTGCAACCCGCTTATGACGCGTGCTGGGCCTCGCTGCCCGCCACCTTCAACCCGAACCGGAGATAACCCATGACGCAACCAACGCTTGCCCGCAGCTGGGTCGCCAGTGCCAATGGTCACCGCGACTTCCCCCTGCAAAACCTGCCGCTGGGCGTGTTCAGTATCCATGGCTCGGCACCGCGCAGTGGCGTGGCGATTGGCGACTGTATCCTCGACCTGCTGGCCGTGCGCGATGCGTTTGACGGCGAAGCGCTTCGCGCCGTCGATGCCACCGCCGGCGGACAGTTGAATGCCTTCTTCGAACTGGGCCGTGGCCCGCGCGTAGCCCTGCGCGAGCGCCTGTTGGAGTTACTGGGGGAGGGCAGCCCGCTGCAAGCGCGTGAGGCCCAAGTGCTGCACCGCGCCGCCGATTGCCAGATGCACTTGCCGGCGAAGATCAACGACTACACCGACTTCTACGTCGGCATCGAGCATGCGCAGAATGTCGGCAAATTGTTCCGCCCCGACAACCCCTTGCTGCCCAACTACAAGTACGTGCCGATTGGTTATCACGGCCGCGCCTCGACCATTCGCCCCTCCGGCACCGACGTGCGTCGTCCCAAAGGCCAGACCTTGCCAGCCGGCCAGGCCGAGCCGACATTCGGTCCCTGCGCGCGCCTGGATTATGAGTTGGAGCTGGGTATCTGGATCGGCCAGGGCAATGCGATGGGCGATTCGATTGCCATTGGCGATGCGGCAGACCACATCGCCGGTTTCTGCCTGCTCAACGACTGGTCGGCGCGGGATATCCAGGCCTGGGAATACCAGCCGCTGGGGCCGTTCCTGTCCAAGAGCTTTATCACCAGCATCTCGCCCTGGGTGATCACGGCCGAAGCCCTGGAGCCGTTTCGCAAGGCACAACCGGCGCGGCCTGAGGGTGACCCGCAACCGTTGCCGTACCTATTGGATCAACGCGACCAGGCGGCGGGCGCCTTCGATATCGAACTGGAAGTGCTGCTGACCACGGCCGCGATGCGCGAACACAACCTGCCAGCCCATCGCCTGGCCCTGAGCAACACCCTGCATATGTACTGGACCGTCGCGCAATTGGTGGCGCACCACAGCGTCAACGGCTGCCAGTTGCAGGCCGGTGACCTGTTCGGTTCGGGCACGTTGTCCGGGCCCGAAACCGGGCAGTTCGGCAGCCTGCTGGAGATGACCGAGGGCGGTAAGAAAGGGGTCGAACTGCCTTCCGGCGAAGTGCGCCGATTCCTCGAGGACGGCGACGAAGTCATCCTGCGCGCCCGCTGCAGCCGCGAAGGCTTTGCGTCCATCGGGTTTGGCGAATGCCGTGGCACGGTGGTTGCGGCGCGCTAGGGGGGCAGGGCAATGGAACTTTATACCTACTACCGCTCCACCGCATCGTACCGGGTGCGTATTGCCCTGGCCCTCAAGGGCCTGGATTACAGCGCTGTACCGGTCAACCTGCTGGTGCCGCCTGGCGGTGCCAATCACCAGCCCGCGTACCTGGCGATCAACCCGCAAGGCCGTGTGCCGGCCTTGCGCACGGATGACGGCGAGCTGTTGATTCAATCCCTGGCGATCATCGAGTACCTGGAGGAACGTTATCCACAGGTGCCGCTGCTGGCGCAGGACCTGGCGACCCGTGCCCATGCGCGCGGGGTGGCTTCGATCATCGGCTGCGATATCCACCCGCTGCACAACTCCAGTACCCAGAACCTGCTGCGCCAGTGGGGGCATGACGAGGCTCAAGTGCTGGAATGGATCGGTCATTGGATCAGCCAGGGCCTGGCTGCCGTCGAGCAGTTGATTGGCGATCAGGGTTTTTGCTTTGGCGAGCAGCCGGGGCTGGCGGATGTGTTCTTGATCCCGCAGTTGTACGCGGCGCAGCGTTTCAAGGTACCGCTGGCGGCGTACCCGCGCATCGGGCGAGTGGCGGCGTTGGCGGAGCAACATCCGGCGTTTGTGCAGGCGCATCCGGCGAACCAACCTGATACCCCATGACGCTGGAGACTTGTATAGAGCACTGGTGGCCCCTAAATCACTGATAGCTAGCCCGATACTGCATTTACAGCGAGCAATATCACTGTGGCGAGCGGGCTTGTTGTGGCGAGCGGGCTTGTTGTGGCGAGCGGGCTTGCCCCGCGTTGGGCTGCGCAG